>NZ_LFJT01000064.1:0-35839 GCF_001682645.1 Delftia sp. JD2 | reverse complement strand
CCGGGCCCGCCGGCCCCGGCCGCCGGCCCATTAGCGCCGGCCCATTAACGCCGGCTTAATCTCGGTTCCGTATCGTGCGGGCCTGGCTGGCCAGCCCTGCGGGCATTGCGCCTTGCGGGGCGGCGGCCAGTATCCCTATTCGATCCTGTCCGCCGCAGCCGTGCGCTCCTGGGTGCGTGGCGCGGACGCATGGCAGGGCAAATGCCTCTTCCCACGATGATCCGCATGAACAAACAGACCCTGTCCCGGTCGTGCATCGCCATCGGCATCTGCATGCTGATGGGCAGCGCCTGGGCGCAAGACGCCGCGCCCAAGGCACCAGCGCCCGCAGCAGCGCCCACAGCTGCGGTGCAAGGCAGTGCAGCAGCTGGCCAGAAAATCGCCCAGTCGGGCACGCCCCAGGGTGCGGCGGCATGTGCCACCTGCCACGGCGCCAAGGGCGAGGGCATGGCGGGCTTTCCCGCCCTGGCCGGCCAGCACGCCGGCTATCTGGCGCGCCAGCTCCAGCACCTGGCCGACGGCAGCCGCCAGGCCGCCGTGATGGCGCCCATGGCCAAGGCCCTGTCGGCCCAGGACCGTGCCGACGTCTCGGCCTATTACGCCAGCCTGCCGCTGCCCATCCAGCCCGTGCGCGGCCCCCTGCCCAAGGGCAAGGACGATGACGGCGCCTGGCTGGTCGAGCGCGGACGCTGGGCGGACGGCATTCCCGCCTGTGCCCAATGCCACGGCCCGGGCGGCGTGGGCGTGGGCGCCGATTTTCCGGCCATCGGCCACCTGACGGCCGACTACATGCAAAGCCAGGTCGCCGCCTGGAACAAAGGCCAGCGCGAGGCCGGCCCGCTGGGCCTCATGGGAAAGGTCGCGCAAAAGCTCACGCCCGCGGACATCCAGGCCGTGGCGGCCTACTACGCCCGCCTGCATGGCGCCAGCCCCAGCACCAGCACCGCAGCCACGGCCTCCGCGCCAGCCAAACCCTGATGGACCGGGAGCCGAACATGTCCGACACACAACCCACCCGCGCCTCTCAAAACTCCAATACCGCCGAGTACGTCGTCGTCGCCTGCCTGTTCGCCGGCCTGGCGGGCGCGCTCGCCTATGGCATGTACATCAGCCAGCCAGACATGCCACCTGCGCCGGCCCGCGTGGGCGCGGTCCCCGCTGCGGCTGCCACCGCAGCCAGGGCCGATGCAAATGCGAATGCCCAGGTCACCTCCCAGGCCGTGAAAGTGGCTGCCGACGGCGGCGCCTTCACACCCCCCGGCGCCCGCGACATCCCCGACACGCCCATGGGCGAGTGGATCCGCCGCGGCGAGGCCATCTTCCTGCGCACGCCGGCCAACGCCGTGGGCTTTTCGGGCAACACCCTCAACTGCGTGAACTGCCACCTGGACGCAGGCCGGCTCAAGGGCGCCGCACCCATGTGGGGTGCCTACCCGCTGTACCCGGCCTACCGCAAGAAGACCAACCACGTGGACACCTTCGCCGAGCGCGTGCGTGGCTGCTTCATGTACAGCATGAACGGCAAGGCCCCCGATGACGGCCACGACATCCTCGTGGCGCTGGAGGCCTACGCCTACTGGATGGCCCAGAAGGCGCCCACGGGCGAGAAGCTGCCGGGCGCGGGCTTCACCAAGGTGGGCAAGGCCGCGCAGGAGCCCAGCTTCGAGCGCGGCGCCAAGGTCTACGAGGCCAAGTGCGCGCTGTGCCACGGCGCGCAGGGCCAGGGCCAGGAAACCGGCGGCGTGACCGTGTTCCCGCCGCTGTGGGGCAAGCAGTCCTACAACTGGGGTGCGGGCACGCATGAGGTGGACAAGGCCGCCAGCTTCATCAAGGGCAACATGCCCTACGGCAACCCCACGCTGGACGACCAGGAGGCCTGGGACGTGGCCACCTACATCAACAGCATGGAGCGCCCCCAGGACCCGCGCTTCACCGGCAACGTGGCCGACACGCGCAAGCAGTTCCACGACACCCCGTTCTCGCTGTACGGCACCGAGGTCAACGGCCGGCTGCTCAAGGGTCTTTGAGCAGGTCGGACAGGCAACGGCAGGCCGGGCGCAGGCCTGCGTTGCCGTACATGGCAGGGCGCTGACGGCCGCCCTGCAAGCGCATCTGCGCCGGTGCGGCCTTTGCACCAGACGGCGTACGGTCATCGGTTTGACGGCCGGCATTTCATGATTTAATAAGAATCATTCTCACTGATTTGCCAGCGCATCCGGCTTGCACCGCAGCACACCGCCTTGCCGGCAAGCCAGGCCCGTGCCGCACAGGGCCATGCGCAAAGGCCTTCGCGCGACCACCGCGCAATGCTCAGGTTTGCCGAGGAAACCATGACCCAGACCTTGGACGACATTCAGCAACTGGCGCATGAGCACCAGGTGCTGCTGCGTGGCTACGGCCATGCCCAGTTGCGCAGCAGCGAGCTGCTGTGCCTTCAAGCCCAGGAAATAGAGAGGCTGCAAAGGCTGGTGATCCGCCAGCGCGCGGCCTTGATGGCCAAGGAAACCCAGCTGCTGTGGGCGCGCGAGGAGCGCGAGGCGCTGGAGAAGGCCATTCCCGGGCTCTCGCGCCGCGTCACATTGGCACGGCGCGTGGAGTCGCTGCTGGTGCGCGTGCAGGACCTGTTGCGCGAGCGCGCACGCTGGCAGCGCCAGACGGCCGCGCCCGTGGCGCAGCCCGCCATGCCTGCGCGGGAGCCCGAACAGGACGCCGAGGCCTTCGAGGCCAGCCTGCGCGAGGCCGATCTGGTGATCTGCCAGACCGGCTGCCTGAGCCACGGCGAGTACTGGCGCGTACAGGACCATTGCCAGCGCACGGGCAAGACCTGCGTGCTGGTGGAGCAGCCCGATGCGCTGCGCATCGTCCGCATACACCGGGGTGCCGAAGGCGGCGACAACCCCGCCATGACACTGACACACGGAGACACCACCGCATGACACGCAGCAAGATGCCCCTGAGCCCGGGCGGCGAACCCGAACTGCGCAGCGTCGGCCTGAAGGCCACGCTGCCGCGCATGCAGGTGCTGGAAATGTTTCGCCAGAGCGAGTCGCGCCACCTGCATGCCGAAGACGTGTTCCGCCTGCTGGCCGAGCGGCGCGCCGAGGTAGGCCTGGCCACCGTCTACCGCGTGCTGTCGCAGCTGGAGGCTGCAGGCCTGCTGCTGCGCCAGACCTTTGAAAGCGGCAAGGCGGTGTTCGAGCTCAATGAGGGGCCGCACCATGACCACCTGATCTGCCTGCAGTGCGGACGCGTGGATGAATTCAGCAACGACCACATCGAGGCGCTGCAGCACCAGGTGGCCCAGGCCCACGGCTACCGCCTGGCCGACCACCGCCTGGCCCTGTACGGCCATTGCGGCGCGT
The DNA here is from genome assembly GCF_001682645.1 of Delftia sp. JD2. NCBI lineage: Bacteria > Pseudomonadati > Pseudomonadota > Betaproteobacteria > Burkholderiales > Comamonadaceae > Delftia > Delftia sp. JD2. Next base: position 32,477 of record NZ_LFJT01000064.1, on the reverse strand, counting down.
GCTCGCAGCTGCCACCCGAATCACTGGCACAGCCCGAGCAGGCAAGACAGCCTGCGCTGCAGGACAACGAATGAGCACCAACGACAGATCCCTGACCCCCGAGCAGCGCGCCGCGCTGGACCTGCTGATGTCGCGCCAGTCACGCTGGCCGCTGCAGGAGCCGGCGCCCGGCCCCGGCGTGATCGACACCGTCATCGACGCGGCCTTGCGCGCCCCCGACCACGGCCAGCTGCGCCCCTGGCGCTTCGTGCTGGTGCAGGGCGATGCGCGCCATGCGCTGGGCGAGGTGTTCGTGCAGGCCGCCAAGGCGCGCGATCCCCAGGCCGACGCCGAGCGATTCCGCGCCAAGGCCCTGTCGGCCCCGCTGATCATCGCGCTGGGCGTGCACCTGCAGCCCGAGCACAAGGTGCCTGAAAGCGAGCAACTGCTGGCCGGAGGCGCTGCCGCCATGAACATGCTCAACGCCCTGCACATCCTGGGCTTTGGCGGCTTCTGGGCCAGCGGCGCCAACAGCCACGATGCGCGCGTGCGCGAGGCCCTGGGATTCGAGCCCCATGACCGGCTCGTCGGCCTGCTGTATGTGGGCACGCCCGTCTCGGCCGGCCGCGAAGCTCTGCGGCCGCCGCGCAACCGCTTTGTGCGCGAATGGCAGCCCGGGCAAGACCTGGTGCAAGGCCTGGCCCTGGCCCTGTCCTCCAGCGCAGCCGACGAAGGCTGATCCTGGTTCCCTGAAACAAGGATGCCCGGCTAGACCGGGCATCCTTCGTTGCGGCTGCTCAATCGGCCTAAGCCGCCGTCTCGACCGACTTCAACTGGTAGATGGCATAGAAGTGCACGCCAAAGGTCCAGCGGAATGCCGGCCCCACCAGCGAGTAGGGCGGGCCGTAGCCTTCCATCACCTGGTGCGCGGCCACCAGCTGCAGGCGCGGATGGGCTTGCGCCAGATCGGCCTCGCGGCGCAGGCCCCAATGGAACTGGGCCTGGGTGAGCCGGACCGAGGGGTGCTGGCTTGCGCGCCCGGCGGCCAGCCAGCACATGGCGTCGAACACCAGTTCCGAACCCGGCGGGCTGCATTGCGCAAACGTGGTCCACAGCGCCTGTATCTGCTCTTTTTGCAGGTACATGGAAACGCCTTCGGCCATCATGAACACGGCAGGCCCTGACCTGTCGGCCGGCAGTCCCAGCCGCCGCCACCAGTCGGCGTCGGCGAGGTCGAATTGGCGGATCTCCTGGCGCTCCGATTGCCAGGGCAGCAACTGCCTGCGCAGGGCTACCACCGGCCCCAGGTCCGCATCCGTCATGCGCATCTGTCCGTTGTCCAGCCATTGGAAATAGTCGCTGAGGCCGCAGCCCAGGTTCACCACATGGCCCCGCGGCTGGCGCCGGAGAAAGTCCTGCGCCAGCGCGCGAAAGCAGTGCGTGCGCGCCAGCACGCCGTAGATGCTCTGCCTGTCCTGCAGCCAGCGGCTGCCGTCATCGCCCAGCTGGGTCAGCGTGTCCAAGGCGTGGGCGTCACTGACGGCCATGCCCGGAAACAGCCGGTCGCCCAGGGCGCGGGCGGTCAGCGGAATGCGCAGCGTCTCGCTGACGTCGGACAGTTTTTCCTGCCGGGGCGTGGAGGGCGGCGCATCGGTGAAAGCCGGGCCGGCCGACGGTGCAAGAGGTTCGGGCATTGCTCGCTCCTGTGGTGCGCTGCAGGCCAGCATGCCAGGCCTGCGCACGTCATGAACCAGTTAACGGAAATCATTCATATCGGTTTGATGCAAGGCTGCCACGGCACGACCCGCGACGCTGCCATGGCCATCATGCGCGAAGTCCGTTCAGAACCGGCAGTCCGCAGTCTGCACCAGTTGCGCAAAGGCGCCGCCCAGCGTGCGGTTGTGGTGGCCGATGATGAGCTCGGCCTGCAGCAGCGGCGAATCGGTGGTGGTATGCGCATCCGCCACCAGCACCGGGCGAAAGCCCAGGCCGGCTGCGGCACGGCAGGTGGTGTCCACGCAGAACTCGGTCTTCATGCCGGCGATGACCAGTTCGGCAATGCCGGCTTCGGCAAGCCAGGTGGCCAGGCCGGTGCCCTCGAAGCAGCTGGGCCGTGTCTTGTCGAAGACGCGGTCCCGCTGCGCATCGATGCCCAGCTGCGGCAGCAGTTGCGTGAGCGGGCTGCCCGGGGCGATCGGCGAGCCTGCAGGGCCGGTGTGGCGCGCAGCGAAGATGGGCGCGCCGGCTTCACGGGCGCGGGCGATCAGTTGTCGGGTGTTCGCCAGCACGCGGTCCTTGTCGAACGGCGCATCGCTGCCGTTGAAAAGACCTTGCTGCATGTCGATGACGAGCAGGGCACGCCGTGGGCCGTCCGGTGCGGCCGTCGAGGATGGGGAGGAAGCGACGGATGGGGTGGAAGGGGGAATCTGCATGAAGTCTCTCCGGTGATGCCCTGGATGCACGGAGAAACGCAAAGGCCCCGTCCATCGTGGGCGGGGCCTTGGGGGATGGTGGCTGCCTTGCGGCGCTCAGGTATCCGTCCACGGTCCGCCGTTGGCGGTCGTGGTGGTGGTGAGGCGGTGCGTGGCAAAAACCATCCGCGCATCCTGAGGCCGGCGATGCGGCCTGTCAACCCTTGCGTGCGCGGGCCTGGCCCTCACGACTTGTTGACCTTGTGGTCCTCGCCCTTGGCTTCTTCCATGGCCTCGGGCTCCAGTTCCTCGGCGGAGCGGTTGAGGTGGATGAAGGCGCCCCAGCCCAGCAGCAGGACACCCACGGCGCTGACCAGGGCGGCGGGGTAGAGCAGGTGGGCGGGTTCTTCCTGTGTCTTGAAGGCGGCGACCAGGGCCTCCACGGCCAGCGCGACGACCAGCACCACCAGAAAGCGCGAGAGAAAGCGGCGCACGCGCGTGGGGCCGCTGATATGGGCCTCGCGTATGACTTCCTCTTCGGTGATGGTCTGGGCGATCTGCAGCGCAACCACGCCGGAGGCCAGGATGCCCAGCGCCTCGACGATGCGCAGGCCCGATTCGCCATCCACGCCATGCGCCATGGCGTTCCAGCCCTTCAGGCCCGCGATCCAGAGCAGGGCCACGGCGGCCAGCGAAAACAGCAGCGCGATGAGGGCGTGCAACACGGTGAAAAGGGTATGGATGGCTTTCATGGCAGAGGGCGGAGAGTGGGCCGTGGCGCATGTTTCCACGGCGCCGGAGCGCCGCTTGTAGGAAACGGCGAACAGCGGTGGACAGGCGGCCTGCCTGTCTGCGGGTCACGGGCATGGATAGAATCCGAGGACCATGTCCAGATGGTTCATCGCGGTTTTCTCCCTGCACTTCGTCGTCAGCGTGGCCTTGTCCACGCTGGGGCTTGCGCCATGGCGCGCCCTGCCGCACGAGCCATGCGAGCCGCCCGCGCGCGGCCTGCGCCGGCCCGGAGCGCGCGGCGGCGCCGCGGGTGGACACGGTCTCCCTGCTCGATGACTTCGACCACGCGCTGATGGACGATCAACAGGACCTCCCCGATGTCGTGCACGCCGTGGACGGCATGCCGGCACCCCGCCTGCAGGCCGGGCGCCACATCACCGCCAGCCTGCGCGAAGGCCCTTGGCGCAGCCTGGCCCCGCCCGATCGGCCTCCCCGGGCGGCCTGATCCCCCATTGCCGTTTTTCTGACCTGCAGTGCCCTGCGCCTGCGGTGCCTCTGCCGCTTCGGGACGCTGTCCTGAATGCCCGGCTGCCGGGCTGGCCCCTGGCTTTCCTTCTTCCCGGACCCATCGCCGCATGGGCCCTTTCTGCCGCAGCTGCGGCTCCCGGTTCCCACAACACGCATCATGGAAATTGCCATACTTTTTGCGCTGATCCTGCTCAATGGCGTCTTCGCCATGTCCGAGATCGCGCTGGTGACGGCCCGCAAGGCGCGCCTGCAAAAACTCATAGACGAGGGCGATGCCGGCGCCGCCGCCGCCGCGCAGCTGGGGGCCGACCCCACGCGCTTCCTGTCCACCATCCAGATCGGCATCACCTCCATCGGCGTGCTCAACGGCATCGTCGGCGAGGCCGCGCTGGCCGCCCCCCTGGCCGAGTGGCTGCAGCGCCTGGGCGTGCCCGCGCCCTATGGCGGCTACACGGCCACGGCGCTGGTGGTGGTGCTGATCACCTATTTCTCCATCGTCGTCGGCGAGCTGGTGCCCAAGCGCATCGGCCAGACCTACCCAGAGACCTTCGCGCGCCTGATCGCACGCCCAGTCAACTGGCTGGCCCATCTGACCAAGCCCTTCGTGGTGCTGCTGTCCGTGTCCACCCATGCGCTGCTGCGCCTGCTGGGCGTCAAGGAAAACAGCGGCAGCGCCGTCACCGAGGAAGAGATCCACGCCATGCTGGCCGAAGGCACGACGGCCGGCGTCATCGAATCGCACGAGCACACCATGGTGCGCAACGTGTTCCGCCTTGATGACCGCCAGATCGGCTCGCTCATGGTGCCGCGCAGCGACGTGGTCTGCCTGGATGCCGATGCGCCGTTCGAGGACAACCTGCGCGTGATCGAGCAGTCCGACCACGCGCGCTTTCCCGTGGTGCGCGGCGGCATGGACTCCATCATCGGCGTGCTCAACGCGCGCCAGTGGCTGTCGCGCGCGCTGCAGGGCAAGGAGCAGGGCCTGACCGACCAGCCCATGCAGACCGCGCTCTATGTGCCCGAGACCATCACCGGCATGGAACTGCTGGAGAGCTTTCGCCTGTCCGACGTGCACATGGCCTTTGTGATCGACGAGTACGGCGAAGTCCAGGGCATCGTCACCCTGCAGGACCTGGTGGAGGCCATCACGGGCGAATTCCAGCCCCGCGATCCGCGCAACTCCTGGGCGCTGCAGCGCGAGGACGGCAGCTGGCTGCTGGACGGCCACATCCCCGTGCCCGAACTCAAGGACCGGCTGGAGCTGGCCACCGTGCCCGAGGAAGAGCGCGGCCGCTACCACACGCTGGCCGGCATGGTCATGCTGCTCACGGGCCGGCTGCCGCGTGTCACCGACACCGTGCAATGGGAAGGCTGGCGCTTCGAGGTGGTGGACATGGACGGCAAGGCCATCGACAAGGTGCTGGCCATGCGCGTGGACGTGTCGCTGCAGGTACCGGGTGATGAAGACGGCGGTGCGGCCCATGCCGCGCGCTGAACGCCGGGGCCCGCGCGGCGCATGGAAACTGCTGGCATGCGCGGCGGCCGTGGTCTTCATGGCCGCCTGCCTGGACGGCGTGCAGGGCTATCCGCAGCAGCAGGCGCCCATCATCAGCCCCTACGACATGACCCAGGAGCAGCGGCTTGCCGAAATGAACGCCATGGGCGCGGCCGGCCATGCCGACCATCGATGGACCTACGAACTGCGCCCCGGCTGCGTGCTGCGCGTGGACCTGGACGGCCCGCAGGGCCCCAGGCCCTCGCATGACATCGCCCTGCTGGGCAGCGTGGTGGCCGTCACGGCCCAGCGCGAACGCGGCAGTTTCCGCGTGGAGCTGCAGCCCGGCGACGGCCTGCAGGCCGCGCGCTCCCTGGTGCTGGAAAGCGCCAAATGGGCCGACGCCAGCTGGACCCAGCTGCTGTTGCGCCTGATGCAAAAGGGTTGCGTGGAGATGCAGGGCCTCTCGCATGGCAGGGGGGCCTCAGGCCGGCACTGAAGAGGCACGAAGCGCGGCGGGCAGGCTGCTTGCTCCGATCTCCACAAATGAAAAGCGGCACCGAAGTGCCGCCGGGTAGAACGCGGGGCACAAGGCCCCGCGCCAAGGCAGATCGCCGGCTTACTTGGCCAGCGTCAGCGTGCCCTTCATCAGCGCGGAGTGGCCGGGGAAGGAGCAAAAGTAGCTGTAGGCCTCGCCGGCCTTCAGGGCGGCGGTGGAGAAGGTGACGGAATCGCTCTCGCCGCCGCCGATCACCTTGGTGTGGGCGATCACGCGGGCATCCTTTTCCTTCACGAAGTCCTTGGCGGCACCAGCGGCGATGCCGTCATTGGCCACGGGCTGCAGGTCGGCCGTCTTGCTCAGCACCCAGTTGTGGCCCATGGCCGTCTTGGGCAGCTTGCCCACGTGCTTGAGCTTGACCGTGAACTGCTTGCAGCTGGCGGGCACGCTGATGGTGGGCTTGTTGAACTGCATGGCGTCGTTGCCTTCGATCTCGACGGCGCAGTCGGCGGCCAGCACAGGCGCGGCGACGGCAGTCATTGCGAGGGCCAAGAGGACGGGCTTCCATTGCTTTGCCATTGTTTTCTCCTTGAAAAGCGGGTGAGGTGGCTGGCATCCGAGGGCCATGGACCGGCAGGCGGTCTGTCGCCATGGATGCTTTGTATGGCTGCCTCAAGCATAGACAGGATCGGGGGCGGCAGGTTGATTTGAATCAAGTCAAAAGAGTTCGAAGACTTGCGCTTGGAGCATGCGGTATGGCGTCGCGCATGCAGGGCATGCATTCGGGCTGCCGCAGGAAAACGGTTTTGCCGCCCGTGGTCTTTTGGCGACGGGCAACCCCACAGCTCGCATGCCTCTACTCACGTCAGTCACATTTGGGTACGATTGCTGAAAATAGAGGGAATGTATGAGATTGCTTGTTTTCATAGGCTCGATCATCGGCGCCATCTTTTTGCTGACGGCGTTCTTCGTCGACAGCTCCCATCAACAGGCGGCGCTGGCGGCCATGGCCTGCGCCAGCGTCCTCATTCCGTATGTGCTGTTCAGATTGCACTCGATCGCCGTCGAGCATGACCAGCTCGACCAGATCCTGCAACTGGTGCGAAAGTCCGGTAGCCAGGGCGAGGGGCTGGCGCAGGGAGGCGATGGGCCCCCTGAGGCGAGCGGGCCTGTGGCGCCCAGGTCCTGGATGTCCTGAGGCCTGGCATCGACAGGTCTGGCATCAACAGGTCTGGAAGGTGTCAGGCGAACTGCACCACCACGCGCCGGTTGGTGCGGCTTTTCTTCTCGATCTTGGTGACGGCCACCGTGCCGATCTCGGCCGTGCTGCGCACATGCGTGCCGCCGCAGGGCTGGCGGTCCAGGCCGGGGATGTCGATGATGCGGATCGTCGCCGTGCCGCCTGGGGGCGCGGCGCCTGCGGTGCGCACCAGGTCGGGCTGTGCAGCCAGTTGCTCGGGCGTGATGCGGTCCACGTTCACCGCATGGCTGGCGGCGATCAGGGCGTTCAGGCGCTCCGTCAGGTCGGCCTTGTCCAGCGTGGATTCAGGCAGGTCGAAATCCAGGCGTGCCGAGTCCGGCGAGATGCTGCAGCCCGTCACGGGCACAGGCACCAGCACGCCCAGCAGGTGCAGGCAGGTGTGCAGGCGCATCAGCCGGTGGCGCCTGTCCCAATCGATGGCTACCTGAACGCGCTCGCCCACCTGGGGCGGGGCATCGGTCTGCAGCACATGCAGGATGCGCTGCCGGTCATCGGCATAGACGGTGTCGATCAGGGCCAGGCTGCGGCCATCGGCCAGGGTCAGCGTGCCGGTGTCGCCGGCCTGGCCGCCGCTGCGGGCATAGCAGACCGTGGCATCGAGCTCGATGCCCTCGGCGCTGACGGCCGTCACGGTGGCTTCGCAGCGGTCCAGGTAGGCGTCGTCGTCAAAGAGCTTGTGCGTCTGGGGCATGGGGTGTCTCCGGGGTCGTGGTTCTTGGGTTAGGGGCTTCAGCGCAGGGCGCACAGGCCCTGGGCGGTTTCCATCTGGGGATCTGGGGGCGTGGGAGCCGCCGGCTCGGGGTGCAATGCCCCGCAGGTCGGCCGCATGCCGGGCGCCGCGGTCCAGGCCGGCTGCGGCGGCGATGAGATGGTCAGGCTCCCGTGTCATGTCGCGGTCCATGGTATCGGCGGCATGGCGGGGCCGGGCAGTACGCCTGGGCGAAAAGTCCCCAGTACAGTCCATGGCCCGCAGCGGTGGCAGTCGCCTGCTTGACAGCCTGTCAAGTGGCGGTGCCCGCGACCTGACAAGATCGGCGCCCGCACCGCGTGCGTGCCGGGGAACAATGGCGTGGCCGTTGCGGATGGCGCTACAGATTTTTCCAAAGCTGACGACATACGCAGGGCATGAATCTGTGAGTTTTCCGAGGGACTGTCCGGATGGATCAAGAACTTCTGCTTCCGTCCGGTGCAGGCTCCACCCCCGTCTCCATCCCGGCAAGCCCTGGTTTGCGGCTGCCCACATTGTTCATCTCCTCATCTTTATGAGCACTACCGATCTTCACGCGGCTTCTCTGAGCGATCTCTATGACCGGCTGCATGAAAGCCTCAGCGACGAGGCCTTTGCCGCCGAACTCGACGCCCGCCTGCATGACGGGCGGGCCGACGAGGCACGCACCTTCCTGCGCGGCTGCGAGGAGCGTTGTCTCAACATCCTGGGGCATCTGAGCGGCAGCGACGCACCCTGGTCGCGTGACGGCGATCGTTGGCTGGCCTTTGCGCGGCTCACCGTGCCGCGCGGCCATGTGCTGTCGGGCCGCAGCGAGGAGTTGACCAATGCCCATGTGGCTACCGAAGTGCGCGTGCTGGCCGAGCAATGGCTGGCCCACGCCCGCAGCGCCGACCTGCCTGTGTACAAGGGCATAGGCTTGGTGCTCGGCAGCCTGCTGCCCTGGCTCAGCTATCCCGGCATGCCCTATGACGAGGTGACGTCCACGCTGGACTGGGCGCTGGCGCTGCGCGAGGAGGCCGGGTTCCGCCGCAACCATGAGTACCACGCGGCCTGGAAGCCCCTGGTCGCCCAACTGAACGATGCCGACCTGCTGCGCTACGCCGCCGTGGGCGGCAAGCTGTTCGACGATGTGCTGGACCACTACCGCAACGAGCGCCAGCCCAGGCAGCCCAAGGGCCAGGGCTGGAAGGACTGGCTGCCTTTCTTTGCCGAGCATCCCCAGCTCTTCGACAAATCCTACATAGATGATCCCGACCTGATCGGGCAGCGCTGGGCCAGTGCCGGCGCGCCCCGGCGAGAGGAACTGGCCGCGCTGCTGCTCAGCCAATTGACCTACTCCCAGCGCGCCGAGCGGACGAGCGCATTGCAATTGCTGGACCGCCTGGTGGCCGAGGATCCCGCGCCCTTTGCCAAGCAGCTGCGTGAGAATGGCCGCTACCAGATCAGCCTGGCGCTGGCCATGCATGTCATGAAGCACGACGATGCCGCCTTGCTGCCCCTGCTGCTGCCCGCCATGGCCCAGCGCTGCGACCGCGAGGACGAGCTGCGCCGCTACCGCAGCGTGATCCGCGAACTGGTGACCCGCCGCCCGGCCGATCTGGCCGAGGTGCCTGTCAAGGACCTGGTCAATGTGCTGCCCGCGTTCGACACCGCCAGCCTGAAGGCCACGCTGCCCACCTTGACCCCGCTCATCGCAGGCAGCAGCGCAAAGGGCCTGCGCGCCGCCATGGCCGGCCTGGCCGCCCATATTCCGCTGGCCAGCTTGGTGGATGCCGGCTGGCTGAACAAGCCGCCCAAGAACCTGCTGCTGACCTGCCGCGACGTGCTGCTGGCCCACCCCGACCCCGCTGTCGGTCCCTTGCTGGCGCAGTTGCTGGCCGGCGGCAAGCTGGATGCGGCCTCGGCCAGCAGCGTGCAGCAGCGGCTGCAGCAGTTGGGCCTGACAGGGCAGGGCGCCTCGACATCAGAAGAAAGCCAGGCAAGTGCCGCATCGCCAGCGTCTGCCGCTGGCGGCGTGGATCTGGAAGCCCAGCTCGCCTCCATCAAGCGCCTGAGCGCGGCCATCAAGCCCTTCGATACGCCCGAGCTGCTGGCGCTGTGCGCGCCGCTGTCCGAACACGCGGCCCGCGTGCTGCTGCATGTGTCCGCCATTGCCGAAGGCGGCCTGCCGCCGCTGGCCGGCGAGCTGCTGGCGCGCATTCCGGCCGACAACCGTGCCCGCCTGGCGCTGGCCCTGGTGCAGCAATGGATTGCTTCCGAGGGTGAGCCCAAGCAGCGCTGGGCGCTCAGGCTGCTGCCCGGCCATGCCGATGACCGCGTGGTCGATGCGCTGGTGTCCGCCGTCCAGGCCTGGAACCGCCCGCGCCTGCAGCGCGCGGCCGCCGCTGTCGAACATCTGGGCGAGGTGGACAGCCTCTACGCTCTGCTGCGCGTGCAGGAGATCTCCGAGTCGCGCTCGCTCAAGGACCAGGTGCAGCGCACGGCGCGCATCGCCCTGCGCGCTGCCGCTGCGCGCCGCAAGATGAGCGTGCCCGAACTCTTCGACGAGCTGACGCCGGACTTCGGCCTGGGCCAGGGCCTGACGGTCACGGTCGGGCCGCAGAGCTACCGCGTGGAGCTGCAGGGCGATCTGAGCCTGCGCGTCATCAACGACAAGAACAAGGCCAGCAAGACCATTCCTGCGGTCAAGGACGAGGCGCTCAAGCCCGAATGGGAGGCCGCCACCGCGCAGCTCAAGACCCTGTCCACCAGCCTCAAGACCGTGGTCAAGCAGCAGGCGCCGCGCATGCTGGCGGCCCTGGTCAGCGGCAAGCGCTGGCCGCTGGATCGCTGGCAGCGGCTGTTCGTGGCCCACCCGCTGCTGCGCATCGTGGGGCGCAGCCTGATCTGGCGCGCAGAGGATGCGCCGGGCCTGGCGCGCACCAGCTTCCGCCTGGCCGAGGACTTCTCGCTGGTCGATGTGGAGGATGAAACCGTGACCTTGCCCGCTGGCTGCAGCATCAGCCTCTGGCACCCGGCCACGGCCCAGCCCGGCGAGCGCGAGGCCTGGCAGACCTACATGGCCGACTATGAGCTGGAGCCCCTGGTTGACCAGTTGGGCGCCTGCGCCGAGCAGCCCGCGCCAGGCCAGTTCAAGAACGGCATGCTGCTGCCGCCCGCGCCGATCACGCTGGCGCAGGAGCAGCTTGGCGGCCTGCTCAAGAAGTTCGGCTACCGGCCGGGACCCGTGGGCGACGGCCCCAGCATCAACGAGCATGTGTGGCGCCTGCCCGCGCTGGAGCTGAGCCTGGAGTTGTCGCACGGCTATTTCCCGCCCTATCTGGACCTGGGCCTGCCCGTGGCCGTGGAAGGCCTGCGCGTGCACGACCTGAGCAAGGAATACGGGGCCAGCGCCGACCCGGCCCGGCTGCCCAAGCCGCTGCTGGCCACGCTGCAAGGCCAGTGGCTGGCCCTGGCGGCCAAGGCGGCTGCCTGAGCCTTTGTGAACCTTTGCTCCCTTGAAACGTTGGCCGCCCGACCGCCCATCACCGAAAACTCCACAGACCATGAGCAACAACGAGACAGCAGCGCTTCCCCTGCAGGCTTTGTACGAACTGCACACGGCCGCGCCGGCCGGGCGCGAGGGCATGCCGGCCTTTGCCGTCGAACTGGCAAAGCGCCTGGCCCAGGGGCGCGATGCCGAGGTTGCGGACTTCCTGCGCGACAGCAGCAGCCTGTGCCAGGAGCGGCTGCACCAGCTGCCCGGCGAGCATGCGCCCTGGCAGCGCGACCACGCGCTGTGGCTGGCGCTGGCGCGCATCAGCCTTCCGCTGGGACAGTTCTATGGGGGCAACTCGGGCGTGCCCCGGCGCAGCGCCGAGCTGACCGCGGAGCTGACGGCACTGGCCCGCGCCTGGCTGGATGACTGGGGCAGCCGCACCCACCAGCCCTGGAGACTGCGCGATGGCTACGACCTCGTGCTCAGGCAGGTGTTTGGCGTGCTGGGCCATGAAGGCATGTCCAGTGCCGAGATCACCGCCCTGCTGCGCTGGGCGCGGGAACTGAGCGCAAAGGCCGGCATTGCGCCCGGCGCGCAGTACTACTGCCACTGGCAGCACCTGCTGCACCAGCTGCCCGAGCCCGAACTGCTGGCCATGGCCATCGAGGACGGCGGCGGCCAGCTCAGCCGCGACATCGTCCAACGCCAGCTGCCGCTGCAGCGCACGCGGCCTGCAGCGCAGCGCTGGGCGCTGTGGCGGGATTTTTTTGCGCAGTTCCCCGCCGTGCTTGATCAGCTGCGCCTGCCCGAGCCCGTGCTGATCGCATCGCGCTGGGAGACGGCCGATGCCGCGCGCCGCGACCTGCTGGCCCAGGACCTGTTCAAGGCCCTGTGCTTTGCCTCGGACGATGACTGGCCGCATGACCGTGCCCTGGTGGAGCGCATGCTGCAGACCGATGCCGCACCCCTGGTCGCCTGGTTCAAGCAACTGGGCCACCTGGCGATCAATCCCGCCGTGGCGCAGCGGCTGTGGGAAGCCCGGTGGCCGGCCCTGCTGCCGCTGCTATTGCCGGCCTGCGCAGACGGTTGCAAGCACGAATCCGACCGCGCTGGCTACGCCCCGGTGGCCGAGACCCTGCTGGCCGATCGCCCTGGCGACCTGGCCCGGCTGGCCGCCGGCCCGCTCACGCACCTGCTGCCCGCGCTGCGCGTGGACACGCTGCAGCGGCTGCTGCCGCAACTGGGCAAGGCCGCCTCCGGCAGTGCCTCCAAGGGCTTGCGTGCGGCGCTGGCACAGGCGCTGTCTGCCCTGCCCGTGGATGCGCCCCAGGCCGCCGGCTGGCTGGCCAAGCCCAACAAGAATCTGGTGCTGGCCTACCGCGATGTGCTGGTGGCCCATCCTGATCCGGCGTCTGGCAGCCTGCTGTCGGCACTGCTGTCCGGTGGATTGCTGGACGTGGCCGAGCAAGGCCCGGTGCAGGCGCGCCTGAAGGATCTGGGTGCCGCAGCCCCGGTTGCGGACGCAGCCAGGCCACCTGCCGGTGAGGCCGCGCCGGCAGGCAGCGATGCCGGCTCCCTGGCAGAGCTTGAAGCCCAGGCCGCCAGCCTGCAGCGCCTGTCGCCCGCCATTGCCGCGCTGGACCAGCCGGTGCTGCTGGACCTGCTCGCGCCCCTGTCCGCCCAGGCCGCGCGTGCGCTGCTGCACCTGGCGGCCACCAGCCCGCAGGAGCTGCCGGCGCTGGCCCATCAACTGCTGGCCCAGGCCAGCGCCGAGAACCGCGCGCGGCTGGCCCTGGCCCTGGTCCAGCACTGGGTGGCTGCCGATGGCGCGCCCGAATCGCGCTGGGTGCTCAAGCTGCTGCCCGGCGCGGCGGACGACCGCATCGTCGATGTGCTGTCCTCGGCCGCCCTGGCCTGGCACAAGACGCGCAAGGAGCGTGCCGTGGTCGCGCTGCAGCAGCTGGGCCGGCTCGACACGGTCTATGCCCTGTCCTGCGTGCAGGCCCTGGCCACCGGCAAGACGCTCAAGCCCAGCGTGCTGGCCGCCGCGCAGGCCGTGCTGGCCGAGGCCGCCACGCGGCGCGGCATGGCGCTGGCCGACCTCAGCGACGAGCTGACCCCGGACTTCGACCTGGGCCGGGGCGTGCAATTGCAGGTGGGCGCGCAGACCTATGACGTGCTGCTGCAGGGTGACCTGTCGCTGCGCCTGCGCACGCCGGCCGGCAAGCTGGTGCGCAGCCTGCCGGCCCTGGACGACGAGGGCCTGCGCACGGAGTGGGAGGCGGCCGCCGCGCGGCTCAAGACGCTGTCCAAGGGCATCAAGGCCGTGCTGCAGCAGCAGGCGCCGCGCCTGCAGTCCTGCCTGATGCTGGGCCGGCACTGGCCGCTGGACACCTGGCGCCGCCTCTTCCTGGAGCACCCGCTGCTGCGCGTGGTGGCACAGGGCCTGGTCTGGCGGGTGGAGCCCGCGGCCGGCCAGCCGTTCAGCCTGCGCATTGCCGAGGACCTGTCCCTTGTCGATGCCCAGAGCGATGCGGTGCAACTGCCGGCCGAGGGCCGCATCGCCCTGTGGCATCCCGCGCAGGCCACCGACCAGGAGCGTGCGCAGTGGCGCGAATGCCTGGCCGACTACGGCCTCAAGGCCTTGATAGAGCAGGTCGATGCGCCCGCCGACCTGCCGCTGGCCAGCCAGTGGCAGCAGGAGCTGCTGCAGCCCCTGGCACCGATACGGCTCACGCAGCAGGCGCTGGACGGCCTGGCAGGGCCATGGCGCTTTCATGCCGGCCCCGTGTGCGATGGCCCCGGCATCTACCTGCACCTGCGGGACTTTGCCGTGCAGCGCTGGCGCGTGGAACTGCTGCACAGCGCGGCCATGCCGTACTACGAGCCCGGCCATGAGATCGACATCGAAGGCTTTGCCCTGCGCGACATGGCCGCCGACCGCCTGCTGCCCCCGGCCGAATGGCCGCTGCCGCTGCAGGCATCGCTGTGCGCCATGCTCCAGGCCCTGGCCTCGCGCGCTGCGGGCGCGGCAGCCGCAGCAGCTGCAGCCCAGGTTTGACTCCCTCCAGAACCCCTGAATCCATGACCTCTTCGACCCTAGAACACACCGACCAGGCCACCTTGGAGGAACTGAGCGCCTCGCTGCCACCCGCCGAACTGGTCCAGGTGCTGGCCAGCCGCATGCGCGCGGGCCGGCATGACGAAGTGGGCGCCTTCACGCGCAAGGCCTTCGACGACTATTCCAACCCCATCCGCGTCCTGGGCAACTTCGATCTGCCCTGGACCCATGACCATGACCTGTGGCTGGCCTTCGCGCGGCAGACCATCCCCTTCGGGCGCAGGATCGACGGCAGCCTGGACGGCGACATTCCACGCCACAGCCCCGAGCTTGCGGCCGAGTTCGAGCAGATGGCGCGCGCCAGCCTGGCCCGTCCACCTGCGCCGGACGGCGACAACGACTACCGTGAAATCCGCATCCTGGACATGTTCGGCTGGCTCTGGTACCCGGGCATCAGTCGTGAACGGGTGATGCAGCTGCTGGACTGGGCCGCAGAGCTGAACGTCCAGTCCGGTGGCGGGTATGACAGAGCCGACTGGAAGCTGCTGCTGGGCAGCCTGGACGACCAGGACCTGATGGAGCTGGCCGAGCGCGGAGGTGCGCTCTATGCCGACATCCGCGATGTCTACATGAAGCGGCACCGCGACGTTCCGCACCCGCAGCGCTGCGCGCCCTGGTACGACTTCTACCGCCGCCATCCCGACTGGTTCGACGACAAGCCCATCAACGAAGACCCGGGCCTGATCGCGCTGCGCTGGGACCTGGGCGCCGATGCCCAGCGGCGGCTGGAGCTGGTCAACCTGCTGCTGGGCAGGGCGGACCGCGAGCCGGTTGATTACTTCATTCCCATTTTCGACCGCCTGGTGCGGGAGGATGCCGCGCCCTTCGTCGCCTGGATCGAAGGATGGCAGCCCAAATACCACTTCGATGCGGTGGTCGCCCGGCAGATCTGGACGGCACGCTACCCGGAGCTTTTGCCCCATCTGCTGCGCTGCATATTGCAGGTGTCGCGCATTGAGCCCTTCATCGGCCTGCTCGACCAGATGCTGGCCGAGCAGCCCGACTATCTGCGCGAGATTCCCACCGTGCGCCTGGCTCCGCTGCTGGCGCAGCTGGACCCGGCCATGCTGCATGCCCGGCTGCCCCTGCTGGGCGAACTGCTGGCGGCCAGCAGCTCGCGGGCGCTGCGCGAAGCGGTGGCGCGCTTCATGCAGGGACTGGATGCGCAGGCCGTAGGCGCTGTCTTCGAGTCCAACGCCTGGCTGCAGCGGCGCGAGAAAGCGATGCAGCTGGCCTGCCGCGACATCCTGCTGGCCCACCCCGACCCCGGGGTCGCGCCGCTGCTGCAGGCGCTGCTGCGCACGGGCCTGGACCTGGGCTCCGAAAGCATGGTCGAGGGCCGGCTGCTGGCCCTGGGCGTCCCAGTGCCGGGCGCTCTGACCGTGGAGCAGGGTGAGGCGGGCCGTGTCCTACTCGATGCGCTGGAGGCCCGCGTGGCGCGCTTCAAGCGCTTTTCCAGCAGCATCAAGGCCTACGACCAGCCCGAGACCCTGGCGCTGTTCGCGCCGCTGTCCGAGCATGCGGCCCGCACCGTGCTGCACCTGGTGGCCACGGCCGAGGAAGAGCTGCCGCCGCTGGTGGAGCAGTTGCTGGCCCATGTGCCGGCCGAAAGCCGCGCCCAGCTGTCCCTGCACCTGGTCAATGCCTGGGTGGCCCTGGAGGGCGAGCCCAAGGCGCGCTGGGCGCTGCGCCTGGCCACCGGCCATGTCGATGACCGCTTGGTGCAGACCCTGGTGGCCGCCGTGAAGGCCTGGGGCTGGAGCAAGAAGCTGCGCGCCATCATCGCCGTGGAGCAGCTCGGTGCGCTGGACACGCTGTATGCGCTGTTCCAGGTCCAGACCCTGTCCAGCTCGCGCAAGCTCAAGGACCTGGTGATTGAAGCCACGCATGACGCGCTCAAGGCTGCCGCCCAGCGGCGCGGCCTGAGCCTGATCGAGCTGTATGACGAGCTGACGCCCGATTTCGGCCTGGGCGGCGAAGGCCTGGTGCTGGAGGTGGGCCCGCAGCGCTACCGCCTGCAGCTGCAGGGCGACCTGAGCCTGCGCGTGGTGGGCGACAAGGGCAAGGCCTCCAAGACCCTGCCTGCGCTCAAGGACGAATCGCTGCGCCTGCAGTGGAATGCGGCCCAGGCCGAATTCAAGACCGTTGCCGCTGGCGTCAAGGCCATCGCCAGGCAGCAGGTGCCGCGCCTGGGTACCGCCTTCATGACGGGACAGCGCTGGTCCGTCCCGCGCTGGCGCAGATTGTTCCTGCTGCATCCCCTGCTGCGCATTGTGGGCCGCAGCCTGATCTGGCGGCTGGAGCAGGGCGCCAGCTTTCGCATTGCCGAGGACTTTTCCCTGCTCGACGCCACCGACGATGCCGTGGAACTGCCAGACGACGCGCAGGTGCTGCTCTGGCATCCGGTCGATGCCGCAGCGGGCGAGGTTGAAGCCTGGCGCACCTGCCTGGCCGACTACGAGCTGCAGCCGCTGATCGACCAGCTGAACGCAGGCGCACAACTGCCCGAAGCCGGGCAGTGGAAGAGCCATGCCCTGCACCCCGCCGGCCCGCTGCAGATACGCCAGGGCGCGCTGTCCGGCCTGCTGGCCAAGTGGAACTACCGCCCCGGCCCCGTGGGGGACGGCCCCGGCATCTACGAGCACAAGCTGGACCTGGCAGGCCCGCAGCTGTACATCGAACTCCACCACGGGCGCTACCTGCCGTTCATGGACCTGGACAACCGCGTGGACATCAACCATGCCGTGGTCTACGACAGCAGCCATCGCGGCGAAGATGGCCGCTGGCCCCGGCTGCAGCCGCAGCAGTGGCCGCGCGCACTGCAGGCCACGCTGATGGCGCAGTTCGCGGCCATCGCCGCCAAATCGGCCAGCACCAAAGAGAGCGACTGATGGCCACCAAACGCATTGCAGCTGCCACCCCGGAGCCTGCCGCCCAGCGGCTGCCGGCCGAGATGGCCCACGCCCAGGAACTCGCGGCCCTGCAGGCCGCCGACCAGGGCCCGCGCCCCGACGGCTGGCGCCTGAGCCCGCGCTCCGTGCGGCGCTTCATCCTGGGCGGTGCGGAACCTGACGGCGGCGGGCCGGCCATCGCGCGCAAGATCCACGGCAACGATGCCCTGGTCGAGCGCGCCATCGTCACCCTGGCCGGCCAGCGCGGCCTGATGCTGGTGGGCGAGCCGGGCACGGCCAAGTCCCTGCTGTCCGAGCTGCTGGCCGCCGGCATCAGCGGCGACAGCAAGCTCACCGTGCAGGGCGGTGCCGGCGTGGTGGAAGAGCAGATCCGCTACGGCTGGAACTACGCCCTGCTGCTGCGCGACGGCCCCGGCCCCGAAGCCCTGGTGCCCGGCCCGCTGCACCGCGCCATGGGGGAAGGGCGGCTGCTGCGCTTCGAGGAAATCACGCGCTGCTCCACCGAAGTGCAGGACTGCATGGTGCCCGTGCTCTCCGAGCGGCTGCTGCAGATTCCCGAACTCAAGCACGAGCA
This sequence comes from Delftia sp. JD2, assembly GCF_001682645.1. NCBI lineage: Bacteria > Pseudomonadati > Pseudomonadota > Betaproteobacteria > Burkholderiales > Comamonadaceae > Delftia > Delftia sp. JD2. Next base: position 14,757 of record NZ_LFJT01000064.1, on the reverse strand, counting down.
GCCCTGGCTGCTGGCACGGCCGGGCTTCAATGTGATTGCCACGGCCAACCTGCGCGATCGCGGCGTCAACGAGATGTCGGCCGCGCTCAAGCGCCGCTTCAACTTCGAGACCATGCACCCGCTCGAAGGCGTGGCCGCGCAGGCCGCGCTGATAGGGCAGGAGGTGGGCCGCGCACTGGCGCAGCAGCGCATCGGCACCACCGTCGCGCCCGATGTGCTGGCCCTGCTGGCCACGGCCTTCCAGGAGCTGCGCAGCGGCAGCGTGGAGGGCACGGCCGTGGAGCGGCCTGGCACCGTGCTGTCCACGGCCGAGGCCATCGACGTGGCCTTCAACGCCGCCTGCCAGTGCTGGTACTTCGGGCAGGAGCAGGTGGGACCCGCCCACCTGGCGCGCCACCTGCTGGGCACGGTGATCAAGGACGACGACGAGGACCGGCGCCGTTTCGCCGAATACCTGCGCGTGGTGGCACGTCAGCGCGCAGGGCAGCCGCAGTGGCAGGACTTTGTCGCAGGCGGCCGTGAGCACTGACGCTGCCGCGTGGCTGGCGCCGCTGCCGCAGCTGCGCCTGGTGCCCGTGCGCCACCACAGCCCGCGCTGCGCCCACCACCTGCGCGCGCTGATGCGCGAGTTCAAGCCCACCCACGTGCTGATCGAAGGCCCGGGCGAGCTCGATGCCCTGCTGCCCGCGCTGCAGCACGCCCAGGCGCGTCCCCCGCTGGCCGCCTACCTGCATGCGGCCATGGCCGGGCCCGGCGCGGCCGAGCAAGACTGGCGCTGCCGTTGCTACGTGCCCTTTGCCGCCTTCTCGCCCGAATGGGTGGCCCTGCGCGAGGCGGCGCGGCTGCGCAGCGCCGTGCGCTTCATCGACCTGCCCTATGCCGACAGGCTGGCGCAGGCCGCGCAGCTGGACTACTTCGCCTGCGCGCCCGAACCCCTGCTGGCCGACGAACCCGCGCGGCGCGCGCCCGACGTGCTGGCCGGCCTCATCCAGGCCAGCGGCTGCCGCGACTTCGACGAATGGTGGGACCGGCATTACGAATCTGGCAACGAGGACGCCTCGCCCCAGGCGTACTTTGCCGGCATGCTGGCCTTCAGCCAGCTGCTGCGCGAGCGCGAGCAGGGCGCGGGCGGCAGCGGCATGGATGCCGAGGACGTGGCGCGCGAGGCCCACATGGCCGCCCAGGTCAGCGCGACCCTGGCCGAAGGCGGGCGCTGCCTGGTGGTCTGCGGCGGCTTCCATGTGCCCGGCATCGTTGCCGGCCTCTCGGCCCCCGCCCGGCCTGCGGACGCCAGGCCCGCCATCGATGTGGGCGTGCACCTCATTGCCTACACGCTGCAGCGGCTGGAGCGCGCCAGCGGCTACGCGGCCGGCATGCCCATGCCTGGCTACTACCAGGGCGTTTGGCAGGCGCTGGAGCAGGGCGCTTCGCAACCCGATGCCCAGGCCTGGCCCGAGATGGCGGCACGCACCGTGAACAGCCTGCGCGCCCGGGGCATGCCCGCCAGCCTGCCTGACGCGGCAGAGGCCGTGCGCCTGGCCCATGGCCTTGCCGCCTTGCGCGCCTGCCGCGGCGGCCGGGCCGAGCTGCTGGAAGCGCTGGACAGCGCCGTGTTCAAGGAGCATGCCCAGGCCCTGCGACCGCAGCCTATGGTGCAGCAGACCGGGCAGCAGACTGGTCAATGGCTGCTGGACGCCGACGACTACGGCCAGCTGCCACCCAACGCGCCGGCCGCCCCGCTGCTGGTCGATGTGCAGGCCTTCTGCCTGCGCCACCGCCTGCCCGTGCGGCCCGCCGCACCCGTGCGCAAGGAGCTGGACATCTACCGCAGCGCGCGCCACCGCCGGCTGTCGCAGGGGCTGCACCGCCTGTGCTACCTGGGCGTGCCCTATGCGCAGCGCCTGGCCGGGCCGGATTTCGTGGCGGGCACGGGCCTGGCGCGTGTGCGCGAGGTCTGGACGCTGGGCTGGCAGGTCGAGACCACGGTGGCCCTGACCGAGGCCATGTGCCACGGCTCCAGCCTGGAGGAAGCCGCGGTGCACCTGGTGCGCGAGCGCCTGGCGCAGACGGCCCACACTGAGCCCGCGCAGCGCGTGCTGGAGGCGCTGGTCATGGGGCTGGACGGCATCGCCCAGCAGGTGCTGGACACCGTGCAGGCCTGGATGGAGCGCAGCCACGACGCGCTGGCCCTGGCCCGCGCCACGGGCTGCCTGGCCCTGGCCTACGAGGCCCGCCATGCGCTGGGCGGTGTGGGCCTGGCGCGCCTGCTGCCGCTGCTGCGGCGCTGCTTTGCGCAGGCCTGCCTGCGCCTGCCCTGGCTGGGCGAGGGCGATGCATCCCAGCAGTCACAGGCCCTGGATGCCCTGGCCGATCTGCACGGCATGGTCTGCCGCCACGCGCCCTGGGCCGACGCCGGCCTGTTCCACGATGCCTGTGCCGCCTTGCATGAGGCAGGCGCCGACAGCACGCCTGCGCGCGTGCGCGGCGCCACCGCCGGCATCCTGAGCATGGCCGGCCGCTGGCAGATTGCGCAGACCGATGCCGCCCTGCGCGCCATGCTGGGCCTGGCGCAGGTCGATGGCGCCGCCATGGGCGAATACCTGCAGGGCTTTGTGCGCGTGGCCAAGGGCTGGCTGCTCAGCCATCCGCCGCTGCTGCGCCTGCTCAGTGACGGCATTGCGCACTGGCCGGAAGACGCCTTCCTGGCCGGCCTGCCCGCCTTGCGGCTGGCCTTTGCCCAGCTGACCCGTGCCGAACTGCGGCAGCTGGCCGGGCGGCTGGCGGGTCTGTCGGGCGCGGCCCCGCCACCCGGCGCAACCACACTGGCCTGCGTGCACCTGCCATCGGACGAGGTCCTGGCGCACAGCCGCGCCTTGGCGGCCCAGGTGGGCCGGCTGCTGCAACCCTGGGGACTGTCATGAGCCGGGAAGATCCGCCAATGCACGAGCCGCCAATGCAGGAACAGGCAATCGATGCCGCCACCCTGCGGCGCTGGCGCCTCATCCTCGGGCCCGAGGCCGCCCAGCCCCTGGCTGCGGCGCAGCCGCTCGATGCCGCCGATGCGCGCCGTGACGCGGCACTGGACTATCTCTACCAGCGCGAGCACCGCCTGCGCGAGCAGCCCGACGGTGCAGGCACCGACGCCTGGCAGGGCACAGGCGGGCTGTCCGCGCGCCAGGGCGGCAGCGGCGTGCCGGAGCCGCAGGCCGTGCACTGGCTGGGCGAGGTGCGCGATCTGTTCCCGCGCAGCGCCGTGGAAGCGCTGCAGCGCGATGCGCTGTCGCGCTATGGGCTCCATGGCCTGCTCAGTGATCCCCAGGTCCTGGCCGAGGCGACGCCCAGCATCGAACTGGTGGCCGCCTTGATGGCGGTGCGCACCAGCCTGCCCCCCGAGGTGCTGGCCGAGGCCCGCCGGCTGGTGGCGCGCGTGGTGGCCGATCTGCAGGCGCGGCTGTCCTCGCGCGTGCACTCAGCCCTGGGGCGGCGGCGCAGGCGCCGCAGTAGCCGGGGCCAGGGGCAGATGAGCGATCTGGACTGGCCGCGCACCCTGCGCCACAACCTGCGCCACTACCAGAGCGAGGAGCAGGTGCTGGTGCTGGAGCGCTTGTTCTTCAGGGAGAACGAAGCACAGCGCCTGACCTGGGACCTGTGGCTGGTGGTGGACCAGAGCGGATCCATGCATGAATCCGTCATCCACAGCGCCGTCATGGGCAGCATCTTTGCGCGCGTGCGCGCCCTGCGCACCCATGTGCTGCTGTTCTCCGATGCGGTGGCCGATGTCACCGGCCAGCTGCATGCGCCCGAAGAGCTGCTGCTGGGCGCGCAACTGGGCGGGGGCACCAACATCGGCGCGGCACTGGCGCATGTGGCCGGGCAGCTTGCCGCGCCGCGCCGCAGCGTGATCGTGCTGATCACCGACCTGTACGAAGGCCATGACGAGGCCCGCGTCATCGCCGAGACCGAGCGGCTGGTTGCCAGTGGTGCCCGCGTGCTGGTGCTGGCTGCGCTGGACCGCCGCGCCCACCCCGACTATGACCGCGACCTCGCCGCGCAACTGGTGGCGCGCGGCGCCCAGGTCGGCGCCATGACGCCTGACCATCTGGTGGATTGGCTGGCCCGGGCCATGCAGGGAGGGCGATCCTCATGATGCAGGAATGGCTGCGCACCCTGGACGATGACGCCATTGCCGACTGGGCCAACAAGGGCCTGCTCAAGCGCGGGGCCAAGGCCCTGGCGGCGGTGGATGCAGGGCAGTGGGAACTGGCGGCCAACCAGGCCCGCGCCGGCATCGAAGGCCATGTCCAGACCCTGGCCGGCGCGGGCTTTGCCACGCTGCAATGCAGCTGCCCCGCCTTTGGACCCTGCCACCATCTGTGCGCCTTGCTGCTGGGCCTGCGGGCGCGGCTGGCCCACGAGACCCCGGCCGATGGCATGGCCCAGGCGCCTGCAGCCCCGTGGCTCGAAGGCGATGCCGGCGCCGTGGCCCAGGCCTTTGGAATGGCCGCCCAGCGCAAGGCCCTGCGCTGGATGGCCCAGGGCTTTGAGGCGGTGCTGGAAGAGGCCCCGGCCACCCTGATCGGCGAACTGTCCAACCCCGACGAAGTCACCGTGCGCCTGCCGCGTGCCGGTGGCCTGGCGGCGGCCAGTTGCAGCTGCAAGGCAGCGGCCTGCGCCCACCGCGCCCTGGTGGCATTGCAGGCCCGGCGCCTGGCGGGCGCACCCATGCCGGAGCTGCCGGCGCATGCGCTGGAAGCCGGCGCACTGCAGCGGCTGGCCCAGGCGCGCCAATGGCTGACCGGCTGGGTGCTGCAGGGCCGTGCAGGCATGAGCCCGGCCTTTCTGGACCAGGGCGAAGCGCTGGCCACCGAACTGCGCCAGGCTGACCTGCCGCGCCCTGCCAGCGTGCTCAACCTGCTGGTACGCGCCTTGCGTGACGAGCGCGCAGGGCGTGCCGGTGCGGCCGAACGCGTGGCGCCCTTGCTGGCCGCGCTGTGGATGCTGCTGCGCGGCCTGGCGCAACAGCCCATGCCACGGCCCTTGAGCGAACTGGCGGGCGTGCACAGGCGCAGCTACCGGCGCGTGCAAGGCCTTTGCCTGCACGCCGTGGCAGCCGAGCTATGGCATGCGCGCGGCGGGCAGCGCGGGTTTTCCGTGCATTTGCAGGACGCGGCCAGCGGTCGGTATCTGACTTGGTCCGCATCGCGCGCCGAAGGCTTCGACCCGGAGTGGGAACCGGCCGGGGCGCTGGACTCGGAAACCCTGGGCGGCCTCACCGCCAGGCAACTGTTGCAAGGCCCCCATGTGCTGCTGGACGGCTGGGCCAGCGACGATGGCCGCCTGTCGGCGCGCGACGCCACGCGGCTGGCACCGGCCCAGGCGACCGGCCCTCTGCCGGTGGCCGACGACCCCCAGGTCCTGCTGCAGCGCCATCTGCAGGAGCTGCATGCCGACCCCTGGCGTCAGCAGCCGCCCCTTTGGGCACGGCTGCAGGTGGCCGGCAGCGACCTGGCGCAGCGGGACGAGCTGCTGCAGCGCTGGACGATTGCATTGCAGTCGCCGGTGCCCGGGCCTTCCCTGTCCCTGGTGGGCGATCTGCACGGCATGCAGGGCAGGGCGGGTGAGGCATTGCGCAGAGAGCTGGCGCGCGGCCGCGTGCTGCAGGAAGTCTTTGGCCGCGTGGAATTCGTGGCAGGGCAGCTGCAGATTGCCGTGGCTTCCGTGCGCTGGCAGGACAGCGCGCACTGGCACCATCTCAGCACGGCCTGGCCGCCGCCGCTTGCACAGGGCAGCGTGGAGAAACAGCTATGAGCACGGCAACGAACGAAAACGCCGAGGCGCCGCTGCGCCATTGGCTGGCACAGGGCCAGGTCTGGCTGGCCGATATGCAGGCCGCAGGCCTGACGGGTGCCGGCGCACCGCTGCTGGCCGCAGGCCGGGCCTGGGCCGATCAGGCGGCGCTGCTGGGCTGGGCCGCCCTGGCACGGCAGATGGACGACGTGCTGGACCCGCAACTGCCGCCTGCGCAGCGTGCCGCCGCCTTGCTCGACATCGCGGTATGGGTCATGACCGCGCAGCGGCTGGAGTCTGTCGTCTTTCAGTCCGTTCCCTGAAAAAAGCCATTGAGCTCGGCGCCCGGCGTGGCCGGGGCGAGTTTTGCCATTTGCCATGGCCATTTTCCTCGCTTACTCAATTCTGTGAAGAATGGGGCGCCAATTAAATATTCAGAATACAGATATCTAGTGGTCAGGCTTCATGAATATCATCGGTATTGATTGCATGTTTGTATGATCAATGCGCTGCAATATTTTGATGCCGGAATATCTGACATGGTTGTTTTGGTAATTTTATTATGATGTTTTGGCTTGATATATGCCATTTATATATTCCTGCTTAACTCTGAAGGTGACTGAATATATTGCATGGATTATGGGAAGTGATTTGATTTTTAGTAGGAAAGCGTGCGAAAGTAATAGGTAACCATATTCGCTCGATGGCTTTATGGTGCGCAAACTTTGATGATGGAAAAAATTATGATAAGAAAAATAAAATTTTTGAATTCACAATTTATAACAAAGCTGTAATAAAAAGTTAGATCTTGCTGATCTAATATTTTCGTTGGAAATTTCCCGCTGGTGCTCTGTTGATATTCCATCCAACACTGATTTTCATTTTTAGATCAGCAGCAGCCTGTGCATTGATTTCAATATGAATGATTTTTTGAGCGGCAATATGATTTGAAAATCATGGATATTTAGGCATGAGTGTGCACACCTATGAAATTCCTACCATCCAGTTATTCACCGTTGGTTGTTTTCGCATCGCTATTGATTGCCAGCTTTGCGTCTTATGTCGCACTTGACCTGGCCAAGCGGATTCGCTCTTACGAATACGGTTTGGTCAGGGGGTGGTGGGTGGGGGGCTCCTTGGCCATGGGCACAGGTATCTGGTGCATGCATTTTGTGGGAATGCTTGCCTTTTCCCTGCCCATTGCGCTCGGCTATACGGTGGGGCTGACCGTGGCATCCTGGAGCGCTGGTGTCGTCGTCTCGGCCATCGCCTTCTATGTAGCCAGTCATGGCGTGCTGACTTGGAGAAACCTGGTAGGTGGTTCGCTCGCAATGGGATTGGGCATCTGCGCCATGCACTACATAGGCATGGCCGCACTGGACATGTCGCCTGGCATCGTGTGGGACTGGCGTTGGGTGACAGCCTCTGCAGTGATCGCTGTGTGTGCTTCAACCGCAGCATTGCTGATCTTCTCCTGGCTGCGCACACTTGCAGAACGCTTCACCGCGATTTTCCAGCCACTGGCCGCGCTGGCCATGGGGATTGCCGTGTGCGGCATGCATTACACCGGCATGGCGGCGGCCAGCTTTCCCGAAGGCTCGGTCTGCCTGAGCGCTGATGCGCTGAGTGGAATACAGCTTGGCACGATAGTGCTGGTTTTTTCGCTTGCGCTGCAGGCGATGACGCTGGCCACCTCCTGGATGGATGCGCGGCTGCGCAGCTCGCTGGTTGTGGCGGAAGTGGAACTGGAATCGGCCAACGAGGAGTTGCGCCGCCGTGCCTTTCACGATCCACTGACCGGTTTGCCGAATCGCCTGCTGTTCGAGGATCGCCTGGCCCAGGCACTGCAGCGACACATACGCGCCATGGAACGGGCTTCGGGGCACGGCGCCGGCAAGGTGGCCGTGCTGTTCCTGGACCTTGACGGGTTCAAACCCATCAATGACTCAATGGGGCACGCGATGGGTGACTTGGTGTTGAAGGAGGCCTCCAAAAGGCTGCGCGCCGCTGCCCGCGACGCGGACACGGTGGCCCGGATCGGGGGCGATGAGTTCGTCCTGCTGATGGAGGATGTGGGTAACGCCGCAGACTGCATCAGCCTTGCACGCAGACTCATCTCCGTGCTGAATGCGCCACTGGAGGTGGCCGGGCGGCGTGTTGCCCTTTCGGGCTCGGTGGGCATTGCCGTCCACCCTGACCATGGTGACGGCGACAAGCTGCTGCTGCATGCGGACGCCGCGATGTACACGGCCAAGCGCGCCGGGGGCGGCAACTATGCACTTTATGAAGCGCATATGGACGAAGGGGCGCAGGAACAACTCAACCTGCAAAGTGATCTGCGGGCAGCCCTCGAAGGCGGTGGGCAATTCGAGTTGCACTATCAACCCAAGGTCGACGGCAGACTGCAAAAGATTCGTGGTGTGGAGGCTCTGCTGCGATGGAACCATCCTGAGCGCGGGCTGCTGGGTCCGGGGCTGTTCATTCCCATCGCCGAGCGGTTTTGTCTCATCAACAGTCTGGGCAACTGGGTCATCGACGAGGCGTGTCGCCAGATGGGCGCCTGGGCCAAAATGGGGATGCGCATGCGGGTGGCCATCAACCTGTCCGTGTACCAACTGCACGAATCCGATCTGGCCCAACGGATCGAAGCGGCACTGTCCCTCAGCTCTCTCGACTCTTCACAGCTGCTTTGCGAGATTACCGAGTCCGTAGCGATGGAGAATCTTAAGAGTATTCAGCGGACGTTCAACTCGTTGGCGGAAATCGGGGTCTTTTTATCCATCGACGACTTTGGTACCGGCTATTCCAGCCTGAGCCATCTGCGCCAACTACCCGCAAGCCAGCTCAAGATCGATCGCAGTTTCATCGCCGACATCGAGAGCAGCATTGATGCTCGGGTTATTGTCAGCGCCGTAATTCAGCTCGCCCATGAACTCGGGTTGCGGGTCGTTGCCGAGGGTGTTGAAACCCAGGGCCAGTACGACATACTGCTGAGCATGGACTGCGATGAACTTCAGGGATATTACATAGCCCGCCCGATGTCAGCCGACGCATTGGAGGCATGGGTTGCAGGCCCAAAACCCACTGGAGCCGCTGATTTTTCCACATCGGTTCTGGGAGATCAGTTGCAAAACTGAAAATCGGGCTGGAATCGGCATGTTTCTGAAAAGTCCATCTTCCGCTCATCTCTCTTGTATTTCTGATTGGCAGCCAATGCGATGCAATTGTTCTTCTTGATTGCAAGGCACTGGCGGGACGTTGAATCACGCATCAGCAATCAGGCTGTTCAAGTGCTCGAATACTCTTGCGGGGTTCAGCGATGAGCCTGAAAAAAGCCATTGAGTTCGGCGCCCGGCGTGGCCTGGGCGAACGCGTCGAAGCGCCCCGTCTCGGCAATGGAGCGCGCCGCATGCAGAAAGCCGCCCCAGGCTGCGCGCGCCAGTGCGCCGCCCACGCTGATGCGGCGCACGCCCAGGGCCTCGGCATCCTGCAGGCTCCATTCGCTGGCCCCTCCGATCAGCAGATTCACCGGCTTGGGCGCCACGGCCGCCACCACGGCACGGATCTGCTCGGCGCTGCGGATGCCGGGTGCGTACAGGCAGTCCGCGCCGGCCTCGGCATAGGCCTTGAGCCGGGCAATGGTGTCGTCCAGATCGGGCCGGCCCACGAAGAAATTCTCCGCACGCCCGACCAGCAAGGTGCCGCCACCGGCCTCGTCGATGGCGGCACGGGCGGCGCGCAGCCGGGCCACGGCTTCTTCGATGCTGCGCAAGGGGTTGGCTGCATCGCCCGACGAGTCTTCGATGGACAGGCCCGCCACGCCGGTGTCCACGGCCATGCGCACGCTTTCGGCAACCTCCTGCGGGCCCAGGCCGAAGCCGCTTTCAAAGTCCGCATTCACGGGCAGATCGGTGGCCGCGACCAGGCTGCGCAGATGCTCCAGCGTCATCTCGCGGGAGATGGCGCCATCGGGCTGGCCCAGCGACCAGGCATGGCCCGAGCTGGTGCTGGCCAGCGCCTTGAAGCCCAGGCCCTGCAGCATGCGGGCGCTGCCCGCATCCCAGGGGTTGGGCAGCACAAAGCAGCCCTGGTGGTGCAGGGCGTGGAAGGTGGCGCGCTTTTGTTCGGTGGTGGGGGTCATGGGGGCACTCCGTTGCGGGGTCAGGGCGCTGGTGGAAACAGCAGGGGCCGCGCGGCCAGGGACGGCAGCACGCAAGCCACATCATGGGCGCAGTCCGGCACCACGACGAAGCGGCGTGGCCGCTTCGGCGCCAGCAGCTCGCGCTCGTAGGCCGCGAAGGCGTGGCCTCGCTGCAGCCGGAACGGGCCTTGCAGCATGGCGGCGCAGGACTTGTCGAGGATGGGATAGAACGCGCCCTTGTCCGCGCTGCTGTCCAGGGCGCCTTCCAGGTAGTCGATCTGCGCGGCCGCATAGCTGGCCCGTGCGGCAGCCGCATCGCGCCCCAGGTGGCCGGGCAGTTCCTGCAGACCGTACTTCCAGCGGTCATGGCCCGGGCAGGCGCTGGCGGCGGGCGGCACCTGGAAGACAAAGCTGCACGCCCCCGGAAACGCCGCGCCTGTGCCGCAGGCTGCCCAGTCGGTGCTCTGGCCGGCCATCTGCGGCTGTGGCCGCACGGGATCGAAATACAGCCAGGTGCCCGGGTCGGCGATCACGTAGCGCAAGGTGACTGTGCCCGGCGCATCGGCAGCAAAGGCCACGCTGTGCTGCAGCATCTGCGCCCCTGCCGAAAACCCCGCCAGGGTCACGCTGCGCAGGCCGGGCCAGCGCTGCACGAGCTCGGCCACCAGCGCATCCAGCGCGGCGAAAGAACCTATCGGATGCGGCCCCAGCGAGGGCTCGCCGGCCAGCCAGCCCGCGCAGGTCCATACCGCGTCTGCGCTCCCGGCTGCGGGCACGCCACGGCTGTGGCAATGCGCAGCCTGGTCCTCGGGCACCTGGTACAGCGGGGCGATGACCAGGGTGTCCTGCAGCCGCTGCGCGCCTTCGGCGGCCCGCAGGCCGGCCTCGAAGCTGCGGTTGGCATCGCGCGGATGCCCGTGCATCACCACCAGCGCGGACCGGGGCATTGCGCCGTTGCTGGCCCCCGGCGCCTGCGATGCGTAGTAGCGCATGCGCCCCGCATCGCCCGGCAGGTTGAAGGATTGCAGGCAGGCGATGTCGGCCCGGTGCCTGCAAACGGAAGCATCGGCGGTGACAGGTTCGGGAGCTGGCGCTTGCGCCAGTGCCTCGACCGAGATCGCCAGAAACAGTAAAAGCAGGGAGCGCAGAGGACGGATGGACGGCATGTGCGGGACGTCATTCGCAGGGGTGGGTCGGCCTGCTAGTATGCGGGCGGCCGCAAGCCATGGCCTGGCTTGTTTCTCAAGACCCACTCCCTTGTCGCATATGCCACTTCTGCCGCGTTTCAGCCTTGTCCTCGCCTGTCTCGCACTGCCGGCCTTCGTTCACGCCGCAGACTTCGACAAGAAAAACTGCACCTACAAAGGCATCCGCCTCTACGGCAAGGTCCAGATCGTGCACTCCTTTCCCGACATCAAGGTCCAGGCCACCAGCTCTTTCCCGGACCTCAAGGTCAAGGTGGTGGACTCCTTTGCAGACAGTTGCGGGGAGTGGAAGATCGTCACCTCCTTCCCCGACTTCAAGGTCCAGATGGTCAGTTCCTTCCCGGACCTGAAAGTCGACATGGGCAGCTCGTCGCCCGGCGTGCGATAGCCGCCTGGCACTGTCCAGCATTGCCCCACCGCAGCACCGTGACCTCCTCCACATCCGACGAATTCGAAGCCCTGCACGATCAGGCCTATGCCGACATGGAATGCGGCGCGCTGGCCGAGGCCGCCCAGGCCTTCGAGGCGCTGGCAGCCCACATGCCGGACAACCGCCACTACCACTACATGCTGGGCCTGGCGCGCAAGTACCAGCGCGATTGGCAGCCATCGCTGGAGCACAACCTGCGCGCCATTGCACTGGCGGGCGAAGACGATGAAGCCAGCCTCTGGAATGGCGCCATCGCGGCCACGGCGCTGTCCGACTGGACCACGTCGCGCAGGCTGTGGAAGGCCTGCGGCATCCAGGTGACCGGCGAGCAGGGCCCCATCGAGGGTGACTACGGCGTGGCCGTGGTGCGCCTGCACCCCTGGCAGGGCGGCGAGACCGTGTTCATGCGCCGCATCGACCCCGTGCGCGCCCAGTTGCTCAACGTGCCGCTGCCCGAAAGCGGCCATCGTTTCGGCGACATCGTGCTGCACGACGGCGCCTCCACCGGCCAGCGGTTCAACGGCCAGCGCGAAGTGCCGGTCTTCAACGAGCTGCAGCGGCTGGAGCCCTCGGCATTCCAGACCTTCGTGGTCTTCATCACCTGCGCCAATGCGCAGGACTTGCAGGAATTGCTGGGTGCCCAAGCCCCGGGCATCGGCTATGCCGAGGACTGGACGGCCAGCATCCGCCACTACTGCATGCGCTGCAGCTACGGCACGCCCCACCAGCATGCCGAGGCAGCTTCGCCACCCGAGGGCGAACCGTCCTGGCAGACCGATCGCAACCTGGGCATCGCCGCAGTGGACCGCGCCGCCGTCGATGCCTTGCTCAACGCATGGCAAGCCGGTGGCGCCGGGCGCCGTATCGACGCAGTGCAGACCCGCGAACTGCCCGTGCCCGACGAGGAAGAAAGCTGGGCCTGGTGGGTAGGGCCCGAGGGGGATGCCGGGGATGCGGAGGCCGAGGCATAGCAGCCCCGCACAAGCGCCGCGACGGATTGGCCTTGGCCGTGCGTTGAAGTGATGTGGCAAGCCGGCATCGGCTTTCTGCAAGCAACGTCCGTCCACATCCTTTCAAGGAGAAACACCATGTCCCTGCGCAAAGCCTTCATGCTCGTCATTGCCACTGCTTCGTTGGCCGGCCTCGGCAGTGCCGCATCCGCCGCCACCTGGGACCAGACCCATCCGCGCCGTGCCGAGGTCAACGGCCGCCTGGCCAACCAGGATCGGCGCATCCACAACGAAGTGCGCAAGGGCGAGATCAGCCATGGCCAGGCGGCTGCGCTGCACCAGCAGGACCACAGGATCCGCCAGGAAGAACGCCTCATGGCCAGCCAGAACGGCGGTCATATCACGCGCAGCGAGCAGCATGTGCTGAACCAGCAGGAGAACCAGGTCAGCCGTGAGATCGGCCACTGAGCAGGCACTGCGCGGCCACCGGTCAGATCTCGCCAGATCTTGCGCACATGACACAAGGGCCGGCCGCCTTGAGGCGCCGGCCCTTTTCATGTTGGCGTGCGGCCCGCGTTCAGGCTCTCAGCAATGGCGGCAGCGACCGTGCCGGGGCACCGCCTGGCAGGGCATGGCCTTGGGGGAACAGGTTGCGCGCCAGCCGCTGCGGGTCGATGCCGAAGCATTCGCCGGCTGCCGAGGCAATCAGCGCATCGACGCTGGTGGTCGGTTTCAGGTCCCGGTTCTCCAATAGCTGGCCGGGCTGCAGGCCAGGCCAGTCGGCCAGCACGCGGCCGCCCTGAACCGCGCCGCCCATCAGCATGGCGACGGCGCCTGTTCCGTGGTCGGTGCCGCCGGTGCCGTTGGCGGCAGCCGTGCGGCCGAACTCGGTGGCCACCAGCACCACGGTCTGCGACCAGGCATCGCCGAGGCCGTCATGCAGCGCCGCAATCAGTGCATCGAGGTTCTTGAGCTGGGCTGCCAGCCGGTTGTTTTGTGCACTGTGCGTGTCCCAGCCGCCGGTTTCGATCATGGCGATGCGCGGCCCGTCCTGGCGGGCAAGAAAGCCGGCTGCCAGCTTGCCCAGGCTGGCGCCATCCAGGCGCGGCCGGTTGTTGCCACTGTCCATGGCCACGCCGCGCGTGTCCATGGCGGAAGTCCAGAGAGCATGCAGCTGCGCATCTCCCTCGTAGAGCCTGGCCACGCGAAGCAGCAGGTCGTCACTGGCCTGGGGCAGGGAGGAAGGCGCGTAGGAGGCCACTTGCGCCGGCCCGCGCAGCGCCATGGGCACGGTGGGCGCGAAGGCAATGGCCTCTTCCCGGTGCGGCAACTGGGCGACCAGGCGGTTGAGCCAGCCGTCCTTGACCTGGTAGGGCGCGCTGCCTCCGGTTTCCAGCACGTTCTGGCCGTCGAAATGAGAGCGGTCACTGTAGGGCGATGCGACCGCGTGCACGAACAGCGCCTGGCCCCGGGCGTAGAGCCTGCCGGTCTCGGCCAATGAGGGATGCAGCGCGAACATGCCGTCCAGCCGCGTGGCCGCAGCCGTGTCCACGGCGATGGCGCCGCGCAGCCGGGCGTAGCCGGGGTCGGCATAGGGAATCAGGGTCTCCAGCCCGTCGGCCGCTCCGCGCTGGATGATGAACACGAAGCGGCGCTCGGTGGCTGCACGCGCCAGCGCCAGGTGGGGCGCGGCCAGTGCCAGCCCGGTGCCTGCGGCCAGCAGGCCCAGGAAATGTCGGCGATTGCGCCTGGCCGTCGTGCTGGTCGCGATGTTCGTGGCGGTCGTATGGATCGTGGTCATGGTGTTCACCTGCGCAGGAAGTCGGGCGAGACCAGCAGCAGCGCGAGTGCGCCGCTGCCGCTTTCGGATCGGGCAATGGCCTCGGCCGTGCCCGCGCCCAGTGCATCGCCGGGCAGCAATCGGGGTGCCAGCGCGCGCGCATCGACGCTGTTGCCGGCCTGGGCTGCGAGCCGCTGCGCCAGCTCGACACGGCGCACCAGCGCATCGGGCGCAGCCCAGCTGGCGGCGATGTCGTCGTAGCCGGCCGGCGAACCGGGGCGCCACACCGGCTGGCCGAGCTGGTTGAGCAGGCCAGCGGCCTGAGCACCTTTCAACTCGCGCCGGCCCAGTGCGCGCATGGAAGAGACGGCCCATTCCCAGGGCGTCTTGAACTTCGTGGCTGGCGCGGCCCAGGGTTCTGGCGAATCGATCAGCGCGCGGTAGACGGCTGGCAGGTCCCCGCC
>NZ_LFJT01000063.1:0-36530 GCF_001682645.1 Delftia sp. JD2 | reverse complement strand
GGCGCACTCAACGGCATGGCGCAGCGGGCCAGTTCCTCGTCGCTGACCTGCAGCGTGAGCTCGCGCCGCGCCACCGACAGCGTGATGCGGTCGCCGTTGTGCACATGGGCCAGCGGGCCGCCTACGGCCGACTCCGGCGTGACGTGCAGCACGATGGTGCCGAAGGCCGTGCCGCTCATGCGCCCGTCGGAGATGCGCACGATGTCCTTGACGCCGGCCCGCGCCAGCTTGCGCGGGATGGGGATGTAGCCCGCCTCGGGCATGCCGGGCGCGCCCTTGGGGCCGATGTTCTTGAGCACGAGGATGTCGTCGGCCGTCACGTCCAGATCGTCGCTGTCGATGCGGTGGGCCAGGTCGGCCGCGTTCTCGAAGACCACGGCGCGGCCTTCGTGCTCCATGAGCCTGGGATGGGCGGCCGACTGCTTGATGATGGCGCCGCCCGGCGCCAGGTTGCCCTGCAGCACGGCGATGCCGCCCTGCGGGTAGATGGGGTTGGAGCGCGGGCGCACCACGTCCTGCGCAAAGCCGGGGCCGGCGCGATCGATCTCTTCGCCCAGCGTGCGGCCGGTGACGGTGAGGGCGTCCAGGTTCAGCAGGGGCTTGAGCTCGCGCAGCAGCGTGGCCATGCCGCCCGCGTGGTGGAAGTCCTCCATGTAGTGATCGCCCGAGGGCTTGAGGTCCAGCAGCACGGGCGTGTCGCGGCCCATGCGGTCCAGGGCCTTGAGGTCGATGTCATAGCCCATGCGCCCCGCAATGGCGGCCAGGTGCACGATGCCGTTGGTGGAGCCGCCGATGGCCAGCAGCACGCGCATGGCGTTCTCGAAGGCGGCGGGCGTGAGGATTTTGTCGATGGTCAGGCGCTCGCGCGCCATGCGCACGGCCTCGGTGCCGGTCTGCTCGGCGATGCGGATGCGGTCGGCCGTGACGGCGGGGGGCGAGGCGCCGCCGGGCACGGTCATGCCCAGCGCCTCGGCAATGCAGGCCATGGTGCTGGCCGTGCCCATGACCGAGCAGGTGCCCACGCTGGCCACCAGCTGGTTGTTCACGTCGGCGATCTCTTCGGCGTCGATCTCTTCGGCGCGGAACTTGCCCCAGTAGCGGCGGCAGTCCGTGCAGGCGCCCACGCGCTCGCTGCGGTGCGAGCCGGTGAGCATCGACCCGGTGATCAGCTGGATGGCCGGGATGCCGGCCGAGGCCGCGCCCATCAACTGGGCCGGCACCGTCTTGTCGCAGCCGCCGATGAGCACGACGGCATCCATGGGCTGGGCGCGGATCATCTCCTCGGTGTCCATGGACATGAGGTTGCGCAGGTACATGCTGGTCGGCGCCGAGAAGCTTTCGTGCACCGAGATGGTGGGGAAGTCCATGGGCAGGCCGCCCGCCAGCATGACGCCGCGCTTGACGGCCTCGATCAGCTGGGGCGCATTGCCGTGGCAGGGGTTGTAGCTGCTGCCCGTGTTGGCAATGCCGATGACGGGGCGCTGCAGCGCCGAGTCCGTATAGCCCGCGCCCTTGATGAAGGCCTTGCGCAGAAACAGCGAAAAGCCCCGGTCGCCGTAGTTGGTCAGGCCCTTGGAGATGCCCGTGGCCGCATCGGCGGGGGCGATGTCATGGCCTGGAGCGCCATCGGGAGTCTTGGGGTCGGTCATGGGTGGGGTGCTTTGCAGAGGGTCTGGGCGGGGTCGGAAGGCAGGCGCTGCCTTGTCGAGGGGCAGGATAGCGGCGGATGCCGCGGATTATTATCGTCGTTATCACCTATATTATTAATAATCTATCTGACCAACCATGCAGCCGTGCCCGGCGTGCGTGCCGGGCATGTTTTTCCGACACAAGACAAAAGGAGGAGACACCCATGGTTGTTGCTGCATCCCGCATCCGTCGCATTCATGCGCCCAACCGGCGCGCCGCCCTGGCTGCGGCGCTGCTGGCCTCGCTGGCGCTGGCGCTGGGCCCAGGCCTGGCCACGCCCGCGCTGGCCGACAGCGCCTATCCGGCCCGGCCCATCAAGCTGGTCGTTCCCTACACGCCCGGGGGCGCCACCGACGTGATCGGGCGCGTGGTGGGGCAAAGACTCTCGCTGGCGCTGGGCCAGCCGGTGGTGGTGGAGAACCGGGCGGGAGCGGCCGGCAACCTGGGCGCCGCCGCCGTGGCCAAGGAAAGGCCCGATGGCTATACCCTGCTGCTGGGCGCGCTGACCAGCCATTCCATCAACAGCGTGCTCATGGCGTCCACGGCAGGCTTCACCATGGACAAGAGCTTTGCGCCCATTGGCGTGGTGGGCCGCGTGCCGCTGGTGGTGACTGTGGGCCCGTCGGTGAAGGCGGCCAGCCTGGGCGAGTTCATCGCCCTGGCCAAAACCAGGCCGGCCGGGCTGAACTACGGCTCCTCGGGCAATGGCTCGCCCCAGCACCTGGCGGCCGAGCTGTTCAAGCGGCAGGCGGGCGTGCCGCTGACCCATGTGCCCTACAAGGGCAGCACGCCGGCGCTCAACGATCTGATGGGCGGCCAGGTGGATGTGGTGTTCGACACCCTGCCCGCCACGCAGGGCTTCATCAAGGGTGGCCGCCTGCGCGCACTGGCCGTGACCACGGCGCAGCGCGTGCCCTCCATTGCCGACATTCCCACCACGGCCGAGGCCGGGCTGTCGGGCTTTGAGGTGACGTCGATGTTCGGCCTGCTGGCGCCTGCGGGCACGCCCGCGCCCATCGTCGCCCGGCTCAGCGGCGCGCTCAAGGAGGTGATGGGGCAGCAGGAAGTGAAGGACGCCCTGGTTGCCCAGGGCGCCATGCCCACCTTCACCACGCCTGCCGAGGCGCGAGCCCAGATCGCCGAGGAGGTGGCGCGCTGGTCCGCCGTGATCCGGCAGGCAGGCATACAGCCGGATTGAGGCTGCGCCTCAGCGTCGCCGGGCGCGCGTTTCCGGCAGAAAGGCCGTTGCCAGCCCCAGCAGCGGCAGGTAGGCCACCAGGCTGTACACCCAGACGATGCCGTGGGTGTCTGCCAGGTTGCCCATGCCGGCAGCCCCCAGGCCGCCGATGCCGAACATGAGGCCGAACATCAGCCCCGAGACCAGGCCCACGCGGCCGGGCACGGCCTCCTGGGCGTAGACCACCAGCGCCGCAAAGGCCGAGGACATGACCAGACCGATGACGATGGACAGCACGGCCGTCCAGAACAGGTCGGCATGCGGCAGCAGCAGCGCAAACGGCGCCACGCCCAGGAAGGACACCCAGATCACGGCCTTGCGCCCTATGCGGTCGCCCACCGGGCCGCCCGCGAAGGTGCCCGCCGCCACGGCCGCCAGGAAGGCGAACAGGTACAGCTGCGACTGCTGCACGGGCAGGGCAAAGCGCTCGATCAGATAGAAGGTGAAGTAGTTGGCAAAGGCCGCGATGTAGACGAACTTGGCGAACATCAGCACGCAGATCACGGTCACCGCGCGGATGACCTGCGAGCGGTTCAGCGCCGTCAGCGCATGCTGGCCGGCCGCCACCACCTTGGCCGGCGCGTGGTGCAGGCGCCAGTGCGTGATGCGCAGCAGCACCCAGATGGCCAGCAGCGCCACCAGCATGAACCAGGCGATCGCATGCTGGCCAAACGGAATGACGATGGCCGCCACCATCAGCGGGCCGACGGCCGAGCCCGTGTTGCCGCCCACCTGGAAGGTCGATTGCGCCGTGCCGAAGCGCCCGCCCGAGGCCAGCCGCGCCACGCGCGAGGCCTCGGGGTGGAAGGTGGACGAGCCCACGCCGATCAGCGACGCGGCGGCCAGCAGCATGGGGTAGCTGGTGGACAGGGCCAGCAGGCCCACGCCCACCAGCGTCACCACCATGCCCAGCGGCAGCAGGTAGGGCTTGGGATGCTTGTCGGTGTACAGGCCGATCCAGGGCTGCAGCAGCGAGGCCGTGACCTGGTAGACCAGGGAGATCCAGCCGATCTGCGCGAAGCTCAGCGAGAACTCCGTCTTGAGCATGGGATAGACGGCCGGCAGCACGGCCTGGATCAGGTCGTTGAGCAGGTGGGCAAAGGCGGCGGCGCCGACGATGCGCAGCAAAAAGCCCTGCGCGGCATGGCTGGGCGCCGGATGGGCGGGCGCCGGATGGGCGTGCGTTGCAGGCGCGCCCAGCTCGCCCGGGGCGCCAAGAGTGGTGGTGTTGCTTGTCATGGAGGAAAGGGCCCCGCAGGGCGGCACGGTCAGGGTCCGGCGTTGACGAAAGTCAATGGGCCGTGGGACCGAAGATAGGTGTTTGGTGCCCGTCTGTCTCTCTCTATACTGACTTCAATTGTCGAGATCGGGACAGAGAGCCGCATAGAACCGCACAGGATGGGAAGCCCATGGCCGCAGAACTGCCGCGCATATACCTCAAGTACCACCAGACCGGGCGCCCCATGGCCGCCATGGAGGCCAACTGGGCGCATGGCACCAGCACGGGCTGGCACTCCCACCCGCGCGGCCAGCTGCTGTATGCGATCGAAGGCGTGATGTCCGTGCAGCTGCATTCCGGCTCCTGGCTGGTGCCGCCCAACCGGGGGCTGTGGATAGAGGCCGACGCCGAGCACGATGTGCGCATGTCGGGCGACGTGAAGATGCGCACGGCCTACATCGACGCCTCGGCCTTTGCGGACCTGCCTGCGCGCACCTGCGTGGTCAATGTGTCGCCCCTGCTGCGCGAGCTGGTGGTGGCCGCCGTCGGCGTGCCGCTGGACTATGCCGAAGGCAGCCGCGACGAGCGCCTGATGCACCTGCTGGTCGATGAACTGCGCGCCGCCGAGGTCCTGCCCCTGCACCTGCCCCTGTCCACCGATGCGCGGCTGCGCCAGGTCTGCGAGACCCTGATGCGCGAGCCTGCCGACACCGCCACCGCCGAACACTGGGCGCAGCGCCTGGGCGTGAGCGCCAAGACGCTGCAGCGCCTGTTCGTGAAGGAAACCGGCATGCCCTTCGCCCAGTGGCGCGAGCAGGCGCGGCTGATGTTCGCGCTGGGCCGCATTGCGGCGGGCGAGCGCATCATCGACATCGCCCTCGATTGCGGCTACGCCAGCCAGAGCGCGTTCACGGCCATGTTCAAAAGGCATTTCGGGGTGCCACCTTCGGGCTTCCAGCGCTGAGGCACGACCGGACCAAGGTCGGGCCGGGCGGACTTGGATGCAGATCCAGATATCGATTGCGGCACAAGCATATGCCCAAAGATTCGTTCCCCCGCGCCTGCATCGTGGCGATACTGGCCGGCCGCATTCCCTCCACTGCCTGGCCTGTACCACCGTGCTACCCGACCCAGTCCCCGACAGCGCGGCCGAAGCGCAGGTCGATCGCGTCATCGACGGCCTGCTCAACGGCCTGCAATGGCGCGCCAGCGTGTTCCACGTGGGGCAGTACTGCGGGCGCTGGCGGGCCTCCACGGCGGGGCGCGCGCGGGCCAGCTTTCACCTGATCCTGGACGGGCGCTGCTGGCTGCACCTGCCGGGCCAGCCCTCGGTGGAGCTGCAGCCGCGCGACGGCGTGTTCCTCTCGCGCGATGTGCCGCATTTCATCTCGCCCTATGCCGACCCGGACATGGCCTGCGCCCCGCAGGCCATGCGCCCCGCCACGGGCGATGCCGGCATAGGAGAGACGGCGCTGGCCTGCGGCTTCTTCACCTTCGAGGGGCCCATGCGCGGCCTGCTGGTCGATGCCTTCCCCGACCATCTGGTGCTGCGCGGCGACGACCATGCGATGAGCGGCGCCTCCATGCTGTTCGACCTGATGCGCGCCGAGGCGCTGCGCACGGGCACCGAGCCCTCGGCCGTGATGGACCGGCTGGTGGGCCTGCTGTTCTTCTACGGCCTGCGCCAGCTCGCGCATGGCGATGCGCGGGCGCGCGGCATCTGGAGCCTGCTGCGCCGGCCGGGCTTTGCGCCGCTGGTGGCCGAGCTGCTGCGCGAGCCGGCCCGCAACTGGAGCGTGGCCGACATGGCCGCGCGCGTGTGCCTGTCGCGCGCCACGTTCTTTCGGCAGTTTGCCGAGGCCTGCGGCCAGCCGCCCCAGCAATTCCTGCTGCTGCTGCGCATGCAGCTGGCCGCGCGCCGGCTGGCCCAGGGCGAGGCCATCGGCCAGGTGGCCGAGGCCGTGGGCTACGAGTCCTATGCGGCTTTCTCGCGTGCCTTCAAGCGCGTGATGGGCGAGCAGCCCGGCGCCTGGCAGCGCGCGCAGGCACGCTGCTGCTGAGCCGCCATCCGAGCCCGCTGCATCCGCCTGCGGGTTGACACGTTCGGGCATAAATCCGCGACGCGGCGGCATTGATGGCAAGGGGGGCGCGGCCGATCATGAAGGCATTCCTTCATTCCTGCAAAGCACCATGGCACGCCTGACCCTGCACACCCCGCAAACCGCTCCTGAAGCCAGCCGCCCCTTCGTGGAGCGCGCCCTGGCCGGCAACGGATTCCTGCCCAACCTGATCGCCATCCTGGCCAACTCGCCCCAGGCGCTGGAGACCTATGTGACCGTGGGCCAGATCAACGCGCGCGCCCAGCTCACGCTGGCTGAGCGCGAGGTGGTGCAGATCACGGCGGCGCGCATCCATGGCTGCGACTTCTGCGTGGCCGGCCACACCAAGCTGGCCTTCAAGCAGGCCGGCCTGACCCAGGCCGAGGTGGTGGCGCTGCAGGACGGCCGCGACACCGGCCAGCCGCGCCTGGACGCCGTGCGCCGCTTTGCCGAAGCCGTGATCGCCACGCGCGGCGCCGTCGCCGACGAGGCCCTGGTCGCCTTCCATGCGGCCGGCCTGAGCGAGCAGCAGGCGCTGGAGGTGGTGCTGGGCATCAGCCTGGCCACGCTGTGCAACTTTGCCAACAGCCTGGCGCAAAGCCCCGTCAACCCGCAGCTGCAGCCCTATCTGCCCGAACAGTTCCGACAACCGCAGGAGAACGCACATGCTGGCTGATTCGCTGCGGCAGTGGCTGGACGCCCATGCCGACTCCCTGGACGAAGGCCCCGCGCATGCGCACGAAGTGCTGCCGCGGCTGGCGCAGCACGGCCTGTTCGGCCTGGGCGTGCCCGTGGCCGATGGCGGGCAGGGCGGCAGCCTGGGCGATGCGCTGGAGGCCATTGCCGGCGTGGCCGGGCATTCGCTGACGGCGGGCTTCGTGTTCTGGGCGCAGCGCGCCTTTGTCGAATACCTGCTGCAGTCGCCCAACGCGGCGCTGCGCCAGCGCTGGCTGCCGGGCCTGCTGCAAGGCACGCAGGCGGGCGCCACGGGCCTGTCCAACGCCATGAAGTACCTGGGCGGCATCGAGGCCCTGCAGGTCGAGGCCACGCCCGTCGGCGCTGTCGGCGCCGACAGCGCCGACGGCCTTGCACTGCGCGGGCGCGTGCCCTGGGCCACCAACCTGGTGCCGCCGGGTCGCTTCGTGGTGGCCGTTGCCGTCTCGCGCAGCGACGGTGCAAAGCCCTTCGTGGCCGCGCTGCCCGGCGATGCGGCAGGCCTGCAGCGCAGCGCCGACCTGGACCTGATCGCGCTGCGCGGCAGCCATACGGCGGCGCTGTCCATCGAGGGGCTGCAGATCGGTCCGGCCGATGTGATCCATGCCGACGCCAACCATTTCCTGCCGCGCGTGCGGCCCGCCTTCATGGGCCTGCAGCTGGGGCTGTGCATCGGGCTGGCGCGCGCCTCGCTGGCGGCGGCCTCGGCCCGTGCCGGCGCCGGGCGCGATGTGCTGGGCGGCCCGCTGCAGCAGCAGCGCCACGCGCTGGAACTGGCCACGGCCACGCTGCATGCCGGCCTGTCCGACGGGCGTTTTCTTGACCGACCTCAAGCCCTGTTCCGCCTGCGCCTGGAATTGAACGACATCGTGCAGCAGTCCCTGCAGCTGGAGCTGCACGCCAGCGGCGGGCGCGCTTATCATCGCGACCAGCCGCTGGGATTCGCGCGCCGTTGGCGCGAGGCGGCCTTCATCCCCATCGTGACGCCCAGCGTCACGCAGCTACAGGGTGCGCTGGCTGGCGCGGCCCTGGCAACCACCAGTTCATGACCCAGACGGAAGCTTTCTCCCCTGACGCTCCCGCGCCCGTGCTTCAGGCACGCGGCGCGGGCTTTGGCTATGCGCCCGGCAAGGCCGTGTTCGAGGACATCTCCCTGAGCATTGCCCCGCGCGAGATCGTCTGCCTGCTCGGCGGCAGCGGCTGCGGCAAGTCCTCGCTGCTGCGCGTGCTCGGCGGCCTCGAATCGCCGGACGGCGGCGCCTGGAGCCGGGGCGAGCTCCAGTTCCTCGGCCAGCCGCTGACCGCGCCGCACCCGCGCGCGGGCTTCGTGTTCCAGCAGCCCAGCCTGCTGCCCTGGCTGGACGCGCGGCGCAACGTGGGCTTCGGCCTGGACTTCGAGCGCCAGCCGAAGCTGGAGCAAGAGGCCCGCCGCCAGCGCGTGGAGCAGGCGCTGCAGGCCGTGGGCCTGGGCGGCAGCGGCGCGCTCTACCCCTCGCAGCTGTCGGGCGGCATGGCCCAGCGCGTGGCCCTGGCGCGCGCCCTGGCGCGCGAGCCGCAGCTGCTGCTGGCCGACGAGCCGTTCTCGGCCCTGGACGCCATCACGCGCGCCGAGATGCAGGAGCTGATGGTGGACGTGGTCCACCGCTGGCACACGGCCGCGCTGCTGGTCACGCATGACATCGACGAGGCCATCCTCGTGGGCGACCGCATCCTGCTGATGGGCGGGCGGCCCGGCCACATCGTGCGCGAATGGCGCGTGGACATAGCGCGCCCGCGCGAGGACCAGGCCGCCGCCGTGACCGCGCTGCGGCTGGACATCCTCTCGGCCCTGCACGGCGTGCGCCATGCGGCCCAGGCCTGATCCGGCTCGCCTGCCTGCCTGCCCGCCTGCCGATCCGCCTGCAGATCCGCCATTTCTTCGACTTCAACCATGCTCTTCTGAAAGGTCTTTCGCATGAGCTTCCAGGACCACCCTTCCTACACCCACATCTGCGCCTCGTCGGACTGCGGCTGCGGCCTCACGCGGCGCGACATGCTGCGCCTGGGCGCGCTGGCCACGGCCTCGGTGGCCGCGCCGCTGCTGGCCGCAGGCGATGCGCGCGCCCAGGCCTTCAAGGGCGATGACCAGCCCGTGAAGATCGGCTACCTGCCCATCACCGACGCCACGCCGCTGCTGGTGGCCCACGGCAACGGCCTGTTCGAGGCCGAAGGCCTCAAGGCAGAGGCGCCGCGCCTGTTCCGCTCCTGGGCCCAGATCGTCGAGGCCTTCGTCTCGGGCCAGGTCAACGTCATCCACCTGCTCACGCCCTCCACGCTGTGGGTGCGCTACGGCGCCAAGTTCCCCGCCAAGATCGTGGCCTGGAACCACGTCAACGGCTCGGGCCTGACCGTGCTGCCCGAGATCCAGAAGGTGCAGGACCTGGGCGGCAAGACCGTGGCGATCCCGTTCTGGTACTCCATCCACAACATCCTGCTGCAGGACGTGCTGCGCAAGGCCGGCCTCACGGCCGTGACCCGCGCGCGCGGCGGCGCCATTGCGGCCAACGAGGTCAACCTCGTCGTGCTGGCACCGGCCGAAATGGTCTCGGCACTGGCCGGCAAGTCGATTGCGGGCTTCATCGTGGCCGAGCCCTTCAACGCCGCCGCCGAGATCGCGGGCGTGGGCAAGATGCTGCGCTTCTCGGGCGATGTCTGGAAGGACCACGCCTGCTGCGTCACCTTCCTGGCCGAGCGCGATATCGCCGACAAGCCCGAATGGGCGCAGCGCGTGACCAATGCCGTGGTCAAGGCCCAGCTGTGGACGCGCGACAACCGCCTGGCCGCCGCGCGCCTGCTGTCGAGCACCGGCGAGCGCCGCTACACGCCGCATCCGCAGCAGACGCTGTCCAAGGTGCTGGCCGCCACCGACTACGCCAGCTACGAGGCCAGCGGCGTGGTCGTCAACAAGGGCTGGCACCAGCGGCGCATCGACTTCCAGCCCTATCCCTATCCCTCGTACACCGAGCAGCTGGTGCGCGCCATCAAGGCCACCAAGGTCGAGGGCGACACGCGCTTCCTCGACAAGCTGGAGCCCAGGTTCGCGGCCACCGACCTGGTGGACGACCGCTTCGTGCGCAAGGCCATCCAGGCCGTGGGCGGTCCGCAGGTCTTCGGCATTCCGGCCGATTTCTCGCGCCGCGAAACCATCGTGGTCTGAGCCAGGTGTTGCGACGTATTGGATTGCCGCTGCTGGGCGCGGCCCTGGTCCTGGCCCTGTGGTGGGTGGGCGGCGCGCTGCTGGCGCGCAGCACGCCCGTGGCTGCGGCCTTCGCGCCCTGGCCTTCCCTGCAGGCGCTGGGCCAGCTGCTGATGGGCGCCGACATCTGGATGCACACCCTGCTGAGCCTGCAGCGCGTGGCCGTGGGCCTGCTGCTGGCCTTCGTGGTCGGCGTGCCGCTGGGCGTGCTGGTGGGCCTGTCGCGCGGGTTCTCGCAGGCGTTCTCGCCCGTGTTCCAGTTCCTGCGCATGATCTCGCCGCTGTCGTGGATGCCGATTGCCGTGATGGTGCTGGGCGTGGGCGACGCGCCCGTGTACTTCCTGCTGGCCTTCGCCGCCGTCTGGCCCATCTTGCTGAGCACGGCGGCCGGCGTGGCCCAGCTGGACCGCAACTGGCTGCTGCTGGCGCGCAGCCTGTCGGCCACGCGCACCGAGACCGTGCTGCGCGTGGTGCTGCCCGGCATCACGGCCCAGATCCTCACGGGCGTGCGCCTGGCCATCGGCATCATCTGGATCGTGCTGGTGCCCGCAGAAATGCTGGGCGTATCGGCCGGCCTGGGCTACTTCATCCTCGACACGCGCGACCGCCTGGCTTATTCGGAGCTGATGGCCGCCGTGGTGCTGATCGGCGCCCTGGGCTATGCGCTGGATCATGCGGCCCGCTGGCTGCACCAGCGCTGGATGCACTGAGCTGCCGGCATCACCGGGGCATCAGGCCTTCGGCATGTCGTCCACCGGGGCGGCATGCCCGGTGGCCACGATGGCCTGGACCAGCAGGGCGATCAGCGTGTCCTGCAGGGGCGACGGCACCGCCGCCTCCAGCGAGGCAATGGCCAGCTGGTAGCGGATGCGCGGCCTGAACGGGCGGCTGCACAGGGCGCTGGGCTGGCAGTAGCTGGCCAGCAGGCCGTTGACCATGGACACGCCCAGGCCCTGCGCCACATGGGCGCAGGCCTCGCCCACGGAATGCACCTCCACGGCCACGCGCGGCTGCACACGCGCATGGCGAAAGGCCATGTCGATCTCCTGGCGGATCTCGCGCTGGCGGCCCAGCAGGATCAGGGGGGCGTCCACCAGATCTGACGGCGTCACCTCGTCCAGCGCCTGCAGCGCATGGCCTCTGGGCATGATGCAGACGGCCTCGGACTCCAGGCAGGCCCGCGTGCGCAGGCCGGGCATGGTCATGGGCAGGCGCACCAGGCCGATGTCGGCATCGCGGCTCAGCAGGGCCCGCTCGGTCTCGGTATAGGAGCCCGACAGCACTTCCAGCACCACGTCGGGATGCGCCTGCATGAACTGGTGCGCAATGGCCGGCATCAGCGAGGTGGCCAGGGTGCCGGGCACGGCCACCTTGAGCAGCCGGCGCTTGAAGCCGCCCAGCCGCAACTGCTCGGCATGGCGGCGAAAGCACTGGGCCGAATCCATGAGCACCTGGGCATCGTGCAGCAGGGCCTCGGCCTCCTGCGTGGGCACCAGGCGGCCTTTTTCGCGGATGAAAAGCCGCAGGCCCAGGTCCTGCTCCAGCTGGGCCAGCAGGCGGCTGATGCCGGGCTGGGACAGCCCCAGGCGCTCGGCCGCACCCGTGGTGGAGCCGCTGAGCATGATGGCCTGGAAGGCTTCGAGTTGCTTGAAATTCATGGGTTGTACAGGCGGTGCTTGCATGATGGCAGCGCGGCCGGGGGCGCGCACGGCGCATCACGAATCGCATAGGGTAATACGCGTCCGTCATACCGTTGTGGTGGATGCGGGGGCTCCTGAGAATCGGCGGCGTCAGAACACGCACAACACAAGGAGCAAGATTCCATGAAGGCCCTGCCAAGCATTGCCGCCGTCTGCAGCCTGTCCATCGCGGCCCTGGGCCACCCGATTGCGCATGCGCAGGACATGCAGGTCTACGGCCAGATCCGGCTGACCGTGAACCACCTCAAGACCGGCAATGCCGGCTCCACCATGGAAGAGCGCGACAACGCCTCGCGCCTGGGCTTTCGCGGCAAGGAGGAGCTGGGCGGCGGCCTGCAGGCGCTGTTCGGCATGGAGATGGGGCTGGATGCGGACACGGGCTCGCTGACCACGCCGGCCTTTCGCAACAGCTATGTGGCGCTGCGCGGCGGCCTGGGCACGGTGGCCCTGGGCCGGCTGGACTCGGCCAATCCCACGGGCTCGCCGCTGTACTCGCAGGTCACGGGCATCACCTCGTTCGCGGCCAATGACGCCGGGGCCACGGCCATCGGCACCTCCATGCTCAATGCGCGCAACCGCACCTCCAACTCGCTGGGCTACCAAAGCCCGTCATGGGGCGGCACGGTGTTCCGTGCGCGCTACTACCTGCGCGGCGATGCCAAGGCCCCAGGGCTGGAGGACGACGCCAGATCGCTGGACCTGGGCCTGAGCTACGCCGCAGGCCCGTGGACGGCCGGCCTGGGCTACGCCAAGGACACGCGCGCCGGGGGCCTGCTGGCCAACGAGTTCGACAGCAAATGGCAGATGGGCCTGCGCTACAGCTTTGGTGCCATCGAGCCCTATGTGCTGCTGGGCCGCGACCGCTTCAACCACAAGCCCGGCGTCTCGCGCGCCGACGTGGACTACTGGATGCTTGGCACGCGGCTGCGCCATGGCGCGCACGCCGTGGTGCTCAACCTGATGCAGCGCGACGTGCAGACCTCGCTGACCGGCAAGCGCAGGCGCCAGCAGCTGGCCTATACCTATGCGCTGTCCAAGCGCACCGAACTGCAGGCCTTCGTGGACCACGACGGCGTGGACTCCAGCCGCCCCAACGTGGCCGTGCGCGCCATCGGCGCGGGCGTGCGCCATGACTTCTGACCGTCCTGCACACCCGCATCAAGAATGGAGATTCCCATGACCCACTTCCAACGCTTCCTGTCCATGGCTTTCCTGGCACTGGGCCTTGCGCTGGGCCTGGCGCCCTTGCCCGGCCATGCGGCCGAATTCCCGGAAAAGCCCGTGCGCATCGTCGTGCCGTTCCCCGCCGGCGCCGCGGCCGATGCCGCCATGCGCGTGGTGGCCCGCAAGATGTCCGAGCTGTGGCGCCAGCCCGTGGTCATCGACAACCGCCCCGGCGTGCATGGCTTCCAGCTGGTGTCTTCCGCGCCGGCCGATGGCTACACCCTGCTGCTGGGCGCGGGCTCGGGCATGGTGACGGCGCCGCTGCTGTCCAGCAAGCTGTCCTACAACCCCTCGCGCGACTTCGTGCCCGTGGGGCGGGTGCTGATCAACGTGCCCATCCTGACCACGCACCCCAGCCTCAATGTGAGCACCGTGCAGGAGCTGGTGGCGCTGGCGCGCAAGAACCCCGGTGCGCTGAACTACAGCTCCAGCGGCAACGGCACGCCAGGCCATCTGTCCATGGAAATGTTCCAGGCCGCCACGGGCACGCGCATGCTGCAGATCCCCTACAAGGGCGGCGCGCCCGCCGTCAACGAACTGGTGGGCGGCCATGTGCAGCTGGGCATCAATGCCGTGCCCAGCGTGGTGCTGCAGATCAAGGCCGGCAAGCTCACGCCGCTGGCCGTGGCCAGCGCCACGCGCTCGCGTGCGCTGCCGCAGGTGCCCACCATGGCCGAGGCGGGCGTCAAGGACTTCGAATACGACATCTGGTATGCCCTGTTCGCGCCCACCGGCACGCCGCCTGCGGTGGTGACCAAGGTCAATGCCGCGCTGGTGCGCTCGCTGCAGGACCGTGAAGTGGCCAAGTCTCTGGAGGCACAGGGCGCCGAGCCCGCGCCCACCACGCCCCAGGAACTGGCGCGCTTCATGCAGGAAGACACGGCGCGCTGGGCCAAGCTGGTCAAGGAACGCAACCTCAAGCTCGACTGAGCGCCAGCAGCATGAGCAACACATCCATCACCGAGCTGGGCGGCGTGGTCCGCCACAGCCTCGCCGTGCCCATGCGCGACGGCGTGCGCCTGGCCACCGACCTGTATCTGCCCGAGAACCTCGGCCCCCACCATCCCGGCCCGCTGCCCGTGCTGCTGGAGCGCACGCCCTACGGCAAGAACGAGGAAACGCGCCGCGAGCGCAGCGCGGCCAACCCCCTTCCCATGCGCCGGGGCGAGGTGGCGGCCCGCTTTGCGCGCGAAGGCTATGCCGTGGTCGTGCAGGACTGCCGGGGCCGCTTCGGCTCCGAAGGCCAGTTCACCAAATACCTGGGAGAGGCCCACGATGGCGCCGACACCCTGCAATGGATCATGGAGCAGCCCTGGTGCAACGGCAGCGTGGGCACCTACGGCCTGTCCTACGCCGCGCATACGCAGACCGCGCTGGCCACGCAAAGGCCGCCGGGCCTCAAGGCCATGTTCCTGGAATGCGGCGGCTTTGCGAATGCCTACCGGGGCGGCATACGCCACGGCGGTGCCTTCGAGCTGAAGCAGGCCGTCTGGGCCCTTCGCAATGCGCGCAGCGGCAGCAACCACCTGGAGCCCGCAGCGCGCCAGGCGCTGGAGCAGGCCGACATCGGCCAGTGGTGCCTGCGCCTGCCCTGGTCGCGCGGCGACTCGCCGCTGCAGTGGGCGCCCGAGTACGAGGACTACCTGTTCAGCCAGTGGGAGCGCGGCAGCTTTGACGACTACTGGCGCCAGCCCGAGCTGTACGCCGCCGGCCACTACGGCGCCTTCGACGGCCTGGCCGTGATGCTGATGTGCGGCTGGTGGGACCCATATGCGCAGACCACCACGGACAACTACATGGGCCTGTCGCGCGGCGATGGCCGGGTCCGCATGGTGCTGGGCCCTTGGACCCATGGCGAGCGCAGCGTCCCGCATGCGGGCGATGTGGATTTCGGACCCGATGCCGTGCTCGACGGCGCACTGGCCGACGACTACGTGGCCATGCGCCTGGCCTGGTTCGACCACTGGCTCAAGGGCCGGCCCATGCCCGCGCGCCAGCAAGCCGCCGTGCGCTACTTCCGCATGGGCGGCGGATCGGGCGCGCGCACGGCCCAGGGCCGGCTGGACCACGGCGGGGCCTGGCGCAGCGCCGACCACTGGCCCGTGCCCGGCACGCAGACCACGGCCTGGCACCTGCACGCCGACGGCAGGCTGGCCCGCGAGCCCGCGCCGCAGCCAGGCGTGCGCAGCTACCGCTTCGACCCGGCCTGCCCCGTGCCCACCCTGGGCGGCTCCATCACCTCGGGCGAGCCGCTGATGTTCGCAGGCGCCTACGACCAGGTCACGCACGAGAACACCTTCGCCGCCCGTCCGCCCTACGGCCCGCTGTCCGAGCGCGGCGACGTGCTGGTGTTCCAGACCGAGCCGCTGCAGCAAGACCTGGAGGTCACGGGCACCATCACCATCGAGCTGCAGGTGTCCTCGTCCGCGCCCGACACGGACTTCACCGCCAAGCTCATCGACCAGTACCCGCCCAGCGCCGACCATCCGCAGGGCTATGCGATGAACATCACCGACGGCATCCTGCGCTGCCGCTACCGCAACTCATGGGAGCAGCCCGAACTGATGACGCCCGGCGAGGTGGTGGCCATCACCATCGAGCCCATGCCCACCTCCAACCTGTTCCGCAAGGGCCACCGCATCCGCCTGGACATCTCCAGCAGCAACTTCCCGCGCTTCGACGTGAACCCCAACACCGGCGCGCCCGAGGGCAGTGCGGGGCCCAGGCAGGTGGCGGTCAACAGCGTGCACCTGGGTGGCTGCCATGCCTCGCGCATCGTGCTGCCGGTGGTGGCGGTCTAGGCGGAGAGCACACGCGTTTGGCTGCCTGGCATGTTTCGCAATTTGGTTGTACCATGCAACCAAATTGCGAAGGAACATCGCCATGGACATGCAGCAGCGTCAGTTGGAACTGGCCGGCCCCCTGCCGGCCCTTGCACCATCGGGGCGGCTGCGGGGGCGTGTCTGCCTGGTGGTGGGCGCCACCAGCGGCATAGGCCGGGCCACCGCCCTGCGCATGGCCGAGGAGGGCGCCGCCGCCGTGGTGGTCACGGGGCGCCGCCGTGAGCTGGGCCTGGAGCTGGAGCAGGAAATCCGGCAGCGGGGGGCGGAAGGCCTTTTCCTGGCCTGCGATGCAACGCGGCAGGAGGACATGGCGGCGGTGGTGGAGCAGGCCGTGGCGCGCTTCGGGCGGCTGGACGCGGCCTTCAACAATGCGGGCTTCCAGGAGCGGCGTGCCGCGCTGGCTGAGCAGGATGATGCGGTCTTCTCGCAGGTCTTCGATACGAATGTGCGTGCGGTCTTCCGCGCCATGCGCCATGAACTGGCGGCCATGCTGGCCACGGGCGGCGGCACCATCGTGAACAACACCAGCGTCAGCGGCATACGCAATCCCAATACGGGCCTGTCGCTGTACGGCGCCTCCAAGGCGGCGGCCCTGTCGCTGACCCGCGCCGCCGCCATGGAGTACGCGCCGCGCGGCATCCGCATCAATGCCGTTGCCCCTGGCCGCGTGGTCACGGACATGATGCTGGGCTCGGGCATTGCCGACATGCATGCCGTGGCGGCGGGCCTGCCGCTGCGGCGCATGGGCCATCCGCAGGAGGTGGCCACGGCCGTCGTCTGGCTGATGTCGGACGAGGCGGCTTTTGTGGTCGGGCACTGCCTGGCGATCGATGGCGGCTTCCTGGCCGGATGAGCCTGCCTGGGGCAAGTCCGTTGCGCGAAGTGAGCACTACCGGGTTTGATATGATGACTGTATAAAGATACAGTTTTCGAGCGGCCTGGCTGCCCGATCTGCCAGGCCCATGCTCCCTCCCCACCGCTTCTACTACCTGCACAACTTCCAGCGCGCGCTGGACTGGATTGACCAGCGTTACGGCGATCTGCTGGACGCGCCCGAGCAGGCATTCCTCACCCGTTTCACGCAGCTGCCCCAGCCCTCGCAGGCGCTGATGGTGCGTTTGCTGATGCGACGCGGGCCGTGGTTTCGGGCCGGCAAGCTGGTGTACGAAGAGATCCCCGGCATTGCCGAGGCAGCCGCGCCCCTGCTGGAGCTGGGCTGGCTGGACGCGGGCCACCCCATGGCGCTGGAGGAGCTGTTTGCGCTGCACACCAAGCCCGAGCTGCTGCAGCTGTTCGCAGGCGCACCCGTTCACTCAGGCCTGCGCAAGGCCGAGCTTTTGCAGGCCCTGCAGCCCCTGCATGAGGCGCCCAGGCCCTATGCGCAGTGGCAGCCCCAGGGCGTCGCAGCCGGGGAAGCCGCCTGGCGCGTGATGGTGGGCGCGCTGTGCGAGCGCTTTCGGCTGATGTTCTTCGGCAACCTCTACCAGGACTGGTCGGAATTCGTGCTGGCCGACCTGGGCGTGTTCCGCTACGAGGCCGTGGCCTTCGATGCGGCGTCGCGGGCCTTCCAGTCGCGTGCCGATGTCGATGGCTACCTGGCCCTGCAGGCCTGCCGCGCGGCGCTGGATGAGGGCGTGGAGATCGATGCGCTGCTGCAGCAGGTGGCCGGCTGCGCCAGCGGCAATGCCTGGCTGGAGCAGCGCCGTGCCAAGGTGCTGCTGCGCATAGGCCAGGCCTGCGAGCGCATGCAGGACTGGGAGCGTGCCGAGCAGGCCTATGCGCAAAGCCGCTACCCCGGCGCCCGCCACCGGCGCATGCGCGTGTACGAGCGCATGGAGCGCTTTGCCGATGCCATGGCGCTGGCCCAGGCCGCCCAGGCCCAGCCCGAGAGCGACGAGGAGCTGCAGCGCGTGGCGCGCATGCTGCCGCGCCTGCGCCGCAGCCTGGGGCAGGGCGCGCGCGGGCGTGCGGCGGCGCTGGCGCCCGTGGTGGCGCAGATGCGCATGGACGTGGAGCTGGAACTGCCGGCGCGGCCCAGCTCCGTCGAGTACGTGCTGCGCGACCACTGGCACAGCGACGCCGCGCCGGTGTTCTATGTGGAGAACGCGCTCATCAACTCGCTGTTCGGCCTGCTGTGCTGGCCGGCCATCTTCGCGCCGCTGCCGGGCGCCTTCTTCCACCCGTTCCAGAGCGGCCCGGCCGACCTGTCCGCGCCCGACTTCGTGCAGCGCCGCGCAGCCTTGTTCGAGGAATGCCTGGCGCATCTGGACGATGGCAGCTGGCGCGAGGTCATCGTGCAGCGCCATGCCGACAAGCAGGGCCTGCAGTCGCCCTTCGTGTTCTGGGGCACGCTGAGCGCGCCGCTGCTGGCGCTGGCGCTGGACTGCATTCCGGCCGCCCACCTCAAGCTGTTCTTTGCGCGGCTGCTGCGCGACGTGCAGGCCAACCGCACGGGCTTTCCCGATCTGGTGCGTTTCTGGCCGGCCGAGCGCCGTTACGAACTGGTCGAGGCCAAGGCCCCCGGCGACAAGCTGCAGGACAACCAGATCCGCTGGCTGCAGTACTGTGCCGAGCACGGCATTCCTGTGCGCGTGTGCCATGTGCAGTGGCGCGGCCAGCCGCTGGGAGAGGCCGCGTGAGCTACACCGTGGCCGTGCGCGCGCTGTGCGAGTTCACGGCGCGCGCGGGCGACCTGGACCTGCGCTTCACACCCGCGCCCAGCGCGCTGGAGGGCATGGCCGGCCACAGCCTGGTGCAGTCGCGCAGGGGCAAGGACTACGAGACCGAGATCAGCCTGGCCGGTGAATACGGCGACCTGCGCGTGCGCGGCCGCGCCGACGGCTTCGACCCCCAGGCCGGCCAGCTCGAGGAAATCAAGACCTACCGGGGCCAGATCGAGGGCGTGCGCGCCCACCACCGCGCCCTGCACTGGGCCCAGGCGCGCATCTACGCCCATCTGCTGTGCCAGGCGCGCGGCCTGCAGCGGCTGCGCGTGGCGCTGGTGTATTTCAACGTGGGCAACTCGGAGGAAACCGTGCTGGTGCAGGAGGAAGACGCGGCCACGCTGCGCGCCTTCTTCGAGCAGCAATGCGCGCTGTTCCTGGACTGGGCACGCAGCGAGGCCGCCCACCGCGCGGCGCGCGAGGCGGCGCTGGCCGCGCTGCGCTTTCCCATGCAGGGCTTTCGCGCGGGCCAGCGCGAGCTGGCCGTGGCCGTCTACCGCGTGGCGCGCGCGCAGCAGGGCGGCCAGTGCCTGATGGCGCAGGCGCCCACGGGCATCGGCAAGACGCTGGGCACCATCTTCCCCATGCTCAAGGCCATGCCAGACCAGGGCCTGGACCGCCTGTTCTTCCTCACGGCCAAGGGCACGGGCCATGGCCTGGCGCTGCAGGCGCTGGCCAGCGTGAACCGGCAGATCGCCGAGCAGCACCAGCCACCGCCGCAGGAACCGGCTGCGCCGCAACCGCTGCCCTCGCCACCCGCACCACCCGCAAGGCTGCGCGTGCTCGCCATCCTGGCGCGCGACAAGGCCTGCGAGCATCCCGACAAGGCCTGCCACGGCGACTCCTGCCCGCTGGCGCGCGGCTTCTTCGACCGCCTGCCCGCCGCGCGCGCCGCCGCGCTGCAGCAGGCGCCCTGGGACCCGCCCGCCGTGCGTGCCTTGGCGCTGGCGCACGACATCTGCCCCTACTACCTGGCCCAGGAACTGGTGCGCTGGAGCGATGTGGTCGTGGCCGACTACCACTACTTCTACGACAGCGCCGCCATGCTGTACGCGCTCACCCAGGCCCAGCAATGGAAGGTGGGCGTGCTGGTGGACGAGGCCCACAACCTGCTCGAGCGCGCGCGCCGCATGTACACGGCCGAGCTGTCGCAGTTCGCCCTGGCCGCCGCCCGCAAGTCGGCCACCGGTGCCGTGCGCAAGGCGCTGGACCGGCTCAGCCGCAGCTGGAGCGCGCTGAACAGGGAACAGACCGCCAGCTACCAGGCCCATGAGGAAGTGCCCGCAGGCCTGCTGGGCGCCGTGCAGCGTGCCGTTGCCGCCATCGCCGACGCCAATGCCGACAGCCCCATGCTGCCCGGCGACCCGGTGCTGGACTTCTACTGGGAAGCGCTGCAGTTCATGGCGCTGGCCGAGCAGTTCGGCGGCCATGCGCTGTTCGATGTCCACCTGCTGCCCGGGCGTTCAGGGCCCCGTCGCGCGCCGGCCTCCACGCTGTGCATACGCTGCGTGGTGCCCGCGCCCCACCTGGCGGCACGCCATGCGGCGGCCCATGCCTCGGTGCTGTTCTCGGGCACGCTGAGCCCGCCGCACTTCTACCGCGACATCCTGGGCCTGCCCGAAGGCACGCACTGGCTGGAGGCCGACTCGCCCTTCCAGGCCGACCAGCTCGATGTGCAGGTGGCCGGCCACATCTCCACGCGCTACCGGGACCGCGACCGTTCGCTGCGGCCCATCGCCGACCTCGTGGCCGCGCAGTACGCGCGCCGGCCCGGCAACTACCTGTGCTTTTTCAGCAGCTTCGACTACCTGCAGCGTGTGGCCGAATGCCTGCAGCGCGCCCATCCCGATCTGCCCGTCTGGCTGCAGACCCCGTCCATGGACGAAGAGGGCCGCGCGGCCTTCCTGGCCCGCTTCACCGAAGCCGGGCAGGGCGTGGGCTTTGCCGTGCTGGGCGGGGCGTTCTCCGAGGGCGTGGACCTGCCCGGCGAGCGCCTCATCGGCGCCTTCGTGGCCACGCTGGGCCTGCCCCAGGTCAATCCCGTGAACGAAGAGATGAAGCGCGCCATGGATCGCCAGTTCGGCGCGGACAAGGGCTATGACTACAGCTACCTCTACCCGGGGCTGCGCAAGGTGGTCCAGGCCGCAGGCCGCGTCATCCGCAGCGAGCGCGACCGCGGCGTGGTCTTTCTCATCGACGACCGCTATCGGCGCGGCGAGGTGCAGGCGCTGCTGCCGCGCTGGTGGCGGGTGGAGGGCATGCGATGATCCGGGGCCGCACCAGTCCACGACTGCCATCCCATACCCATCCAGTCTCCCATCTCGTCCCCATCCAGGAGCCTTCCGAATGCCCCGCATGCGCTGCGCCATCCTTGCATTGACCCTGGGCCTGCTGGCCGGCGGCCCGGCTGCGGCAGGCGTGGTGCAGCCTGTGCCCGACAGCCAGGCCAGCGAGAACAAGATGCCGGCCTATCCCAAGGAAGCCAGGCGGCTGGAGCAGGAAGGCAAGGTGGTGCTGCGGGTTCTGGTGGGCGCCAGCGGAAAGGCACTGGCCGTGGATGTGGCAGACAGCAGCGGCTATCCTCTGCTCGACCAGGAGGCGCTGGACGCCGTGCGGACGTGGCGCTTTGTCCCCGGCACGCGCGACGGCGTGCCGGACAGCATGTGGACGCGCGTGCCCGTCGTCTTCAGGCTGAAATAGCGGGCCTGCCGGTGGTGGCAGGTGTGTATCCGGTGCAGCCTGGTGCGGGCCCAGTGCGTGCCCTGCGCAGCGGCACAAGGAGCATTCCATGAAGATCGTCATCACCAGCGTGCTCGTCGACGACCAGGACAAGGCCCTGGCCTTCTACCGCGACGTGCTCGGCTTCGTCCTCAAGCACGACATTCCCATGGGCGGCGATGCGCGCTGGCTCACCCTGACATCGCCCGGCGATGCCGATGGCGTGGAGCTGCTGCTCGAACCCGACATGCACCCGGCCGCCAGGCCGTTCAAGACCGCCCTGCATGCCGACGGCGTGCCGGCCACCTTCTTCGGCGTGGACGACGTGCAGGCCGAGTACGAGCGCCTGAGCGCGGCCGGCGTGTGCTTCACCAGGCCGCCGACGCATCTGGGGCCGGTCACGATTGCGATGTTCGACGACACCTGCGGCAATCTCATTCAGATCAACCAGCGGCATTGAGCGGGGCCTGCGGCCCCTGCGCGCTCAGTCCCTGGCGGTGGGCTTGTCGTGCCGGGGCGGATCGATGCGCTCGATATTGCCCAGCAGCAGCGCGCGCCCCGCAAAGTTGCCGCCGGCGGTCTCCAGCGCAAAGCGCTCGGTGTCGCGGCCGCGCACTTCGGCCTCCAGCGTCTGGGCCTCGTCCTCGGTGGCGCCCAAGGCCAGCACGGCATGGCGGCCCATGAGCAGGGCGGACTCGAAGCTCTCGCGCACGACATGGTCGGCGTCCTTCTGGATGAGCTCCAGCGCGTGCTCGCGGTCATAGGCGCGCACGATGAGGCGGGCGTGCGGGCATTCGTGGCGCACGTTCTCCACGATGCGCGTGGCGGCGGCCTTGCTGTCCACGCAGACCAGGATGGCGCTGGCATGGCTGGCGCCGGCCGCATGCAGGATGTCGGCGCGCGCGCCGTCGCCGAAGTAGACCTTGAAGCCGTAGGGCTCGGCGTTGCGGATCACGTCGGGGTCGTTGTCGATGATGGACAGCTTGGCGCCACGGGCCAGCGGCCCCTGGCTGGCGATCTGGCCCACGCGGCCGAAGCCGATGACCAGCACGTTGCCGCGCAGGTCCTGCGGCGCCTCCACGCCGTCCAGCGACACGGCCTCGGCGCCTGCCAGGCGCTTGTGCAGCACCACCACCAGCGGCGTGATGGCCATGGACAGCACGACGATGGCCGTCATGTTGGCATGCACCTCGGGGTCGAGCACGCCGAGCTTGAGCGCCTCGGCAAACAGCACGAAGGCGAACTCCCCGCCCTGGGCCATGAGGATGGCGCGGTCCAGCGCATCGGCATGGCTGCTGCGTGCCACGCGGGCCACGGCATAGATGCACAGCGCCTTGCCCAGCATCAGCGCCACCACGCCCATGCCCACGATGCGCCAGTTCAGCGCCACCACCTCCAGGTTCAGCGCCATGCCCACGCCCAGGAAGAACAAGCCCAGCAGCAGGCCGCGGAAGGGCTCCACATCGGCCTCCAGCTGGTGGCGGAACGAGGATTCGGACAGCAGCACGCCCGCCACGAAGGCGCCCATGGCCATGGACAGGCCGCCCATCTCCATCAGCAGGGCGGCGCCCAGCACCACCAGCAGCGCGGCGGCCGTCATCACCTCGCGCGCCTTGGCCTTGGCCAGGATGCGGAACAGCGGGTTCAGCAGCCACAGGCCCGCGCCCACCAGCGCGCCCAGCGACAGCAGGGCCACGCCCGCGCGTTGCCACAGGGGCGAAGTCGCCACGGGCGCCGCATCGGCAGGCGCCAGAAACGCCACCACGGCCAGCAGCGGCACGATGAGCAGGTCCTCGAACAGCAGGATGGAGACGATGCGCTGGCCGCGCGGCGCCAGAATGTCGCCACGCTCGGCCAGCACCTGCATGACGATGGCCGTGGAGGTCAGCACGAAGCCCGCGCCGCTCACGAAGGCCACCTGCCACGGAAAGCCGAAGGCCATGCCCACGCCCGTGAGCAGCAGCGCGCACACCACCACCTGCAGGCTGCCCAGCCCGAAGATCTGGCCGCGCAGATCCCACAGGTGCGAGGGCTTCATCTCCAGCCCGATGACGAAGAGAAACATCACCACGCCCAGCTCGGCCACGTGCAGGATGGTCTGCGCGTCCGTCACCAGGCCCAGCCCGTAGGGGCCTATGGCCAGGCCAGCGGCCAGGTAGCCGAGCACGGCGCCCAGGCCCAGCCGCTTGAACAGCGGCACGGCCACCACGGCGGCCCCCAGCAGCGTGACGATTCCTACGAGCTGGCTTGCGTTGCCTTCAGCTGCCATGTTGTGTTTCCTTTGTGCGTGCGTGCGTGCGGCAAGGCGGATTTCCATCCGCGAATTTGCGCGCAGGATAGCAAAGCCCGGGCCTGTGTAGAATCGCGCCCCCTCTGTGCCCCCCTCTGCGCTCACCTCACCGCCCAGCGCCATGCCCCAGATCCTCGTCCACGACCTCCGCAAGACCTACCGCATCCATGAACGCGACCCCGGCGTGATGGGCGCGCTGCGCGCGCTGGTGCGCCCGCGCCACCGCACGGTGCAGGCGTTGGATGGCGTGTCGTTTGCGCTGGAGCGTGGCGAGCTGCTGGGCTTCATCGGCCCCAACGGCGCAGGCAAGTCCACCACCATCAAGATCCTGTCGGGCATCCTGCGGCCCGATGGCGGGCGCGTGGAGGTGGACGGGCGCGACCCCTTCGCCGACCGCCAGCGCCATGTGGGCCGCATCGGCGTGGTCTTCGGACAGCGCTCGCAGCTGTGGTGGGACCTGCCCGTGGGCGATGGCTTCAACCTGCTGCGCGACCTGTACCGCGTCGATCCGCTGCGCTTTGCGCGCACCCGCGACGAGCTGGTGGCCATGCTGAGCCTGGAGCGCTTGCTGGACCAGCCCGTGCGCCAGCTGTCCCTGGGCCAGCGCATGCGCGCCGAGATCGCCGCGGCCCTGCTGCACGAGCCCGAGATCCTGTTCCTGGACGAGCCCACCATCGGCCTGGACGCACCCTCCAAGCTGGCCGTGCGCGAGTTCGTGCTGCGCGCCAACCGCGAGCGCGGCACCACGGTGCTGCTGACCACGCATGACATGCACGACATCGAGGCGCTGGCGCGGCGCGTCATCGTCATCGGCCATGGCCGGGTGCTGGCCGACTGCGCGGTCGATGCGCTGCGCGCCCAGGTGGCGGCGGCGCAGCGCGATGGCACGGTCGAAGGCCAAGGCGAAGGCGAGGGCGAGGGGCAGGACATGGCCATCGAGGCCGTGATCGCCCGCTTCTACGCCATGCATGGTGCCTCGGAGGTCTGAGCGCCATGGGATCGCACCAGCGCCTGCACCGCATGCACCGCCTGCAACACCTGCTGCGCCCCTACAAGGCCGCCTTCGCCTCGCGCTTTCTGCTGATGCTGCAGTACCGCACGGCCGCCTACGCGGGCTTTGCCACGCAGTGCTGGTGGGGCGCCATCAAGACCATGGTGCTGGCGGCGTTCTACGGCAGTGCCTCGGCATCGGCCGGCGCGCCGATTTCGCTGGAGCACGCCATCACCTACACCTGGCTGGCCCAGGGCCTGTTCGCGCTGCTGCCCTGGAGCGGCGACCCCGACGTGGCCCTGGCCGTGCGCACGGGCGCCATCGCCTATGACCGGCTGCGGCCCGTGGATGCCTATGCGCTGTGGTTCGTGCGCTCGGCTGGCTGGATCGCCGCGCGCGTGCTGCCGCGCGTGGCGCTGATGGTGGCGTTTGCAGGGCTGGCCCTGCCGCTGATGGGGCTGGGCGCCTGGGGCTGGCAGCCGCCGGCCGGCTGGGCCGCAGGCCTGGGCTTTGCCGCGTCCATGCTGCTGGCGCTGCTGCTGTCCACTGCACTGGTCATGCTGCTGAACGTTGCCGCCGCCGCCGCGCTCAATGAAAAAGGCATCAACACGCTGGCCGCGCCCGTGGTCATCGTGCTGTCGGGTAACCTGCTGCCGCTGGCGCTGATGCCCGACGCCTGGCAGACCGCGCTGCTGCTGCAGCCGCTGGCCGGCGTGATGGACATTCCTGCGCGCATCTATTTCGGCCAGATGGCCGGTGCGCAGATGCTGGCCTGCCTGGCGCTGCAAGCCCTGTGGATTGCCGTGATCGTGGCCCTGGGCCGCGTGGCCATGGCGCGCACCATGCGCGGCCTCGAAGTGCAGGGCGGGTGAGCGCCATGGCCAAGCAAAAAGGATCGCTGTCCATGTTCCTGCGCCTGGCGTTGGCCTCGCTGGGCGGGCAGGCGCGCTACCCGGCCTCGGCGCTGATGCTGACCCTGGGCCAGTTCCTGGTCACGGGCATCGAGGTCATCGCCGTCTGGGCGCTGTTCCACCGGTTTGGCGAGGTGCAGGGCTGGCGCATCGGCGAAGTGGCCGTGTTCTATGGCCTGGTGAACTGCATGTTCGCCCTGGCCGATGCGCTGGGCCGGGGCTTCGACGTGCTGGGCACGCAGTTCCTGCGCACCGGCGCCTTCGACCGCCTGCTGCTGCGCCCGCGCCCCGTGTGGCTGCAGCTCATGGGCCATGACGTGCGCATCAGCCGCCTGGGCCGCCTGCTGCAGGGCCTGATGGTGCTGGGCTTTGCCACGGCCCAGGGCGCCGTGGCGTGGACGCCCCAGGCCGTCGCCGTGGCGCTGTTCGCCGTGGCGGGCGGCGTGGCGCTGTTCCTGGGCATCCTGGTGCTGCAGGGTGCGCTCTCGTTCTGGACCGTGGAAAGCCTGGAAGCCGCCAATGTGCTGAGCTACGGCAGCGTCGAGGCCGCCCAGTACCCGCTGGCCCTGTACGCGCAGTGGTTCCGCCGCCTGCTGACCTTCGCCGTGCCGCTGGCCTGCGTGGCCTACTACCCGGCGCTGGCCGTGCTGGGCAAGCCCGACCCGCTGGGCGCGCCGGCCTGGCTGGGCTGGGTCTCGCCGCTGGCCGGCTTTGCCTTCCTCTGGCTGGCCTCGGGCGCCTGGCGCATGGGAGTGAGGCATTACGCGTCCACGGGCAGTTGAAGCCGCCGCAGGCGCCGGTGCACCACAGGCTCTAGAGCGTGTTATGCACTTTTAAGTACCCGCGTTGGTTCTGCGCGCTGGTGATCGCAAGGCGCAGTGCGCCGCCAAGGCTCATGCCTTGGCAAGCGCTGCAACGCCGCGAGCGCCTGCACGCAGAGCCAACCCTTCGGGAAAGCCGGGAAAGTGCATAACACGCTCTAGACTGCGCGCTTGCCTTACTCCGGACACCAGACCATGACAGCAGATGAACGCTTCGCCCAGGCCGCCCTTGAGCTCGGCCACCGCTTCGATGGCGAGATCAAGATAGGCGGCAACTACAGCCCCGTCGTGCGCGACGGCCAGCAACTGTTCGTCAGCGGGCAGATTCCCCGCGTGGGCGATGAAGTGCTCTACGTGGGGACGGTCGGCGCCGGGATCGACCTGGCATCGGCCAGAACGGCCGCCGCCATCTGCGCCATGCGGGCTCTGGCCTTCGTGCAGCGCGCGGCCGGCTCGCTCGATGCCGTGCGCGCCGTTGCGCGCATCACCGTCTATGTGCGCTCGGCGCCCGATTTCACCCAGCAAAGCGAGGTGGCCGATGGCGCCTCCGACCTCATCGCCCGGGTGCTGGGCCCCGTGGGTGCCCACACGCGCACTTCGGTGGGCGTGCTGCAGTTGCCCAAGGGCGCGGCCGTGGAGCTGGACCTGATCGCCCGCGTGGACTGATCGCGCTACCCCTATCCCTGGCCCGCCGGCGTTTCGTTGCGCGCCTTCCAGGCCCGCAGCGCCTGGCGGTACTCGTCCATGGCCAGGTCATAGCTGTCGAAGATGCAGGGGTCGCAGCCATTGCCGCAGCAGGCGTCCAGGTCGGGCTGCTCGGGCGGCTGGGGCATGGGGTCGGCGGAGGCGGCGGGATCTGCGGAATCTGGGGGATCTGGAAGAGGCGCGGTGGTCATGGGTGTGATTGTCCAGCAGCTCCTGCCGTGACTGCTGCGCGCGGGCTAAAGGGCATGGGGCCGCCAGGGTGCAAGTTCAACTCAAACAGCGCGGCGCCGGGAAATCGATCACGCTGCGGATGATCTCGCGCATTTCCGTGATCAGCGGCCGGGCATCGTCGCGGCGCCATTGCACGGTGTAGGTCAGCGGGGCCAGCGCGCTGTGCTTTGCGGCCTCGGCGCTGCCGTCCAGCACGCGCAGGCGGCCGCGTTGCTGCAGGGCCAGCGCCCATTGCTCGGGCATGTAGGTGAAGCCCAGGCCGTCCACCACCATGCCCACCACGGCGCCCCAGCTGTTGCAGGAAAGGCGCCGCTCCACGGCCAGGCCGTGGCGGCCCAGCCAGTCGTCCAGCGTGCGCGTGGCGCCCGAGCCGGTGGGCAGGGCGATCAGCAGTTGCTCGCGCACCAGGCGCCGGGGCAGGCCGGTGCCGGCGCGGGCGATGAAGTCGTCGCTGGCGGCCCAGACAAAGCGCACCTGGGCGACCTGCTCGAAGGCCAGGCTGCTGCGCGAGGACGGCCCGGCGATGACCACGCAGTCCAGCTCGCCATCGACGATGCGCTGCTCCAGCACCTGGCCGATGTCGGTGTGGGGCTCCAGCTGCAGGTCGGGGTGCAGCTCGGCCACCCGCTGCACCAGCCGGGGCAGCCAGGTCAGGCCGCTGAGCTCGCCAAAGCCGATGCGGCAGCGGCCCTGCAGGCCCACGCTGCGGCCCGCCGCCTCGCGCAGCTGGGCGGCGCCGTGCAGCAGCTCGCGGATGCGCGGCAGCAGCTGCTCGCCCTGGGGCGTGAGTTCGGCGGCGCGGCCGCTGCGGTCGAACAGCTGCACGCCCAGCGAGGCCTCCAGCTCCGCAATGCGCTTGGACAGCGATGAGACCGACAGGTGCACGCGGTCGGCCGCCACGCTGAAGT
Source organism: Delftia sp. JD2 (assembly GCF_001682645.1). NCBI lineage: Bacteria > Pseudomonadati > Pseudomonadota > Betaproteobacteria > Burkholderiales > Comamonadaceae > Delftia > Delftia sp. JD2. The sequence goes on along the minus strand of NZ_LFJT01000063.1, from coordinate 8,272 downwards.
TCAGGCAGGTGGCGGCCCAGTAGAAGGCTTCGAGCTGTTTGAGGGTCATGGCGACATTCTTCCAAAATCGAAATATCGATTCCTATTTATTTCGCTTTTCTTTGCAGGTTGGCCCTTCTACATTGGCCGGCAATGCCTGCCAACACCGTCCCCTCCACCACCGCTCCTGCAGCTGCTGCGCCAGCCCCTGCCAGGCCGCCGCGCCGCCTGCGCCAGGTGCTGTCTCTCGATGATTTCGAGCGGCTGGCGCGGCGGCACCTGCCGCGCCCCATCCATGCCTACATCAGCGGGGCGGTGGAGGACAACGCCTCGCTGGCGGACAACCGCCGCGCCTTTGCCGAGCTGGCCTTCGTGCCGCGCGCGCTGGTGGGCGTGGCACAGCGCGATCCCTCCTTCGAGCTGTTCGGGCGCCGCTACGGCGCGCCCTTCGGCGTGGCGCCCATGGGCATTGCCGCGCTGTCGGCCTACCGGGGCGATCTGGTGCTGGCCCAGGCCGCACAGCAGGCGGGCGTGCCGGCCATCATGAGCGGCTCCTCGCTGATCCGGCTGGAGGAGGTGATGGCGGCCGCGCCCCACACCTGGTTCCAGGCCTACCTGCCGGGCGACCAGGGCCAGATCGATGCGCTGCTGGACCGCGTGGCCGCCGCCGGCGTGCAGACCCTGGTGATCACGGTGGACACGCCCGTGGCCGCCAACCGCGAGAACAATGTGCGCGCCGGCTTTTCCACGCCGCTGCGGCCCGGGCCGGGCCTGGCCTGGCAGGGCATCAGCCACCCGCGCTGGCTGTTCGGCAGCTTTCTCAAGACCCTGTGGCGCCACGGCATGCCGCATTTCGAGAACAACTATGCGCACCGGGGCGCGCCCATCCTGTCGGCCAGCGTGATGCGCGATTTCTCGGACCGCTCCCATCTGGCCTGGCCGCATCTGGCCGCCATCCGCCAGCGCTGGCAGGGGCAGCTCGTGGTCAAGGGCATTCTTTCGGCCGCAGACGCCGTGCTGGCGCGCGATCACGGCGCCGACGGCCTCATCGTCTCCAACCACGGCGGGCGCCAGCTCGACGGCGCCGTGGCACCGCTGCGCGTGCTGCCCGGCATCGTGCGCGCCGTGCCCGGCCTGCCGGTGATGCTGGACAGCGGCGTGCGCCGGGGCACCGACGTGCTCAAGGCCCTGGCCCTGGGCGCGCGCTGCGTGTTCGTGGGCCGGCCCTTCAACTACGCGGCCTCGGTGGCCGGGCCGGCGGGCGTGGCCCACGCCATGGCCCTGCTGCGCGAGGAGGTGCTGCGCGACATGGCCATGCTGGGCGCCACGCGCCTGGACCAGGTCACACCGGCCTGCGTGCGCCACGCGCAGGCCTGGGATGCGTTCTGAGCGGCAAGACAACGGTATCGGCACAGACACAGACACAGACGGAGACACAGCAGTGAGCAAGATTCCCGGATTCCATATCCACGCCCGGCCCGAGGCCGCCCTTGGTGATGCGCTGCTGCAGCGCTACCGCGGCTTTCCGGTCGCCAATGTCAGCGACGCCATGAGCCGCACCACGGGCACCTCGGCGCTGCGGCCCTTTCACCGCCGCCAGGGGCCGCTGGTGGGCCGTGCGCTGACCGTGCGCACGCGGCCCGGCGACAACCTCATGGTGCACCAGGCCATCGACATCTGCGGCCCCGGCGACGTGATCGTGGTGGACGCGGGCGGCGCCGGGCCCAACGCCATCATTGGCGAGATCATGCTGGCGCTGATGATGGCGCGCGGCGCGGCCGGCATCGTCATTGACGGGCTGATCCGCGACAGCGACACCATCGGCCAGCACGGCCTGCCCGTGTATGCGCGCGGCGTCTCGCACCGTGGTCCCTACAAGGACGGCCCCGGCGAGCTGCATGTGCCCGTGAGCATCGACGGCATGGTCGTCCACCCGGGCGACCTGGTGCTGGGCGACGGCGACGGCCTGCTGTCCGTGCCCGCCGCCGAGGCCGTCGCCATTGCCGACCGCGTGGAGGCCATACAGCGGGACGAGGCCGACGTGCTCGCCGCCATTGCCGCAGGCCGCGCCGACCGCTCCTGGGTGGCGCGCACGCTGGCCGCCAAGGGGGTGCTGTGATGGACCATCGCGTTGTCCGTTTCGACTACTGGCTGGACGCGGCCTTTGACCGCATCGTCTCGGCCGCGCTTGGCGTGCAGCTGGTCACCTGCCGGCGCGAGGGCGACGATGCCGCCGCCTGGCAGGCCCTGGCCGGCGCCCAGGTCTACCAGATCACGGCCGCCAAGGACGAGCTGCCGCGCCACTGGTTCGCCACGGCGGACCTGCTGGCGCGCTGCCCCGATCTGCTGGCCGTGTCCTCTAGCGGGTCGGGCTGCGACACCATCGATATCGAGGCCTGCACGCGCGCCGGCGTGGCCGTGGTGAACCAGTCGGGCGGCAACGCGGATTCGGTGGCCGAGATGGCCATCGGGCTGATGCTGTCCGTGCTGCGCCGCATCAACGAATCCGACCGCCTGCTGCGCGCCCCTGCCCGGGGCTTCAGCCGGGAAGACGTCATGGGCCACGAGTTGCGCGGCCGCACCCTGGGCCTGGTCGGCGTGGGCGAGGTCGGCAGCCGCGTCGCGGCCCTGGGCCGGGCCTTCGGCATGCAGGTGATCGGCTGCGACCCGGCCTATGACGCGGCCGGCCTGGCGGCGCGCGGGGCAGAGGCCGTCGGCTTCGACGAACTGCTGCAGCGCGCGGACATCGTCTCCCTGCACTGCCCGCGCGATGCCTCCACGCTGGGGATCATGAACGCCGCTGCCTTTGCGGCCATGAAGCCGGGCGCCATCTTCGTGAGCACGGCGCGCGGCGGTATCCATGACGAGGCCGCCCTGCACGCCGCCCTGGCCAGCGGCCACCTGGCGGGCGCGGGGCTCGATGTCTGGGACCAGGAGCCGCCGCCCGCCTCCCATCCGCTGCTGGCCCTGCCCCAGGTGGTGGCCACCTTCCACACCGCCGGTGTCACGCACGAGGCCCGGCGCAACAACGCCGAGCTGGCCGCCACCCAGATCGTGCAGTTGCTGGCCGACGGCCAGCGGCCCGCGCGCCTGGTCAATCCCGAGGTCTGGCCGCATGCGCGCGAGCGCATCGCCAGGGCCTTGGACCCGTCCCGTTGAGCCGCTTCCTTCACCATGACTAAAAAGCCTCTCAGACCACTGCAAGAGGCGACCCAGGAGACAAAGATGACACAGCAAGCAAGGCGCGCATTGTGCGCAGGCCTGGCCGCCGCCTGCATGGCGCTGCCGGCCCTGGCCCAGGCCCAGACTCAGGGCGAGGCCCCCTATCCCTCGCGCAACATCGAGATGATCGTGGCCTACGGGCCCGGCGGCGGCACCGACCTGGTGGCGCGGCTGCTGGCCCGCCATCTGGAAAAGAAGCTGGGCGGCAGCGTGGTCGTGCTCAACCGCCCCGGCGCGGGCGGCGGCATCGGCTTTGGCGAACTGGCACGCGCCAAGCCGGATGGCTACACCATCGGCTTCATCAACACGCCCAACGTGCTGACCATTCCCATCGAGCGCAAGAGCAGCTTCCACTGGAGCCAGTACGACCTGCTGGGCAACCTGGTGGACGACCCGGGCGGCTTTGCCATCCACAACAGCAACGCCATCACCACGCTGGCCGGCCTGGCCGCCTACGCCCGGGCCAACCCCGGTGCCGTGACGGTGGGCACCACGGGCACGGGCTCGGACGACCACCTGGCCATGCTGCTGTTCGCCAAGGCCACGGGCACGCAGCTCACCCATGTGCCCTACAAGGGCGCGGGCGAGGTGCGCGCCGCCGCCACGGGCCAGCAGATCACCATCGGCGCCATCAACGTGGGCGAGGTGCTGGCCTACCAGAAGGGCGGCACTCCCATCCGCCTGCTGGGCCAGATGTCGGCCGCGCGCAGCTCGCTGGCGCCGCAGGTGCCTACGTTCAAGGAGCAGGGCATCGATATCGAGCTGGCCTCCCTGCGCGGCCTGGCCGCGCCCAAGGGCTTGCCCGAAGGCGTGCGCAAAAAGCTGGTCGATGCCGTGGCCGCCATCGCGGCCGACCCGCAGTTCAGGCAGCAGGCCGAGGCCATGTACGCGCCGCTGCGCTATCTGGCGCCGCCCGCCTACGCGGCCGAACTGGAGCGCACCGAGGCCGGCTTTCGCAAGCTCTGGACCGAAATGCCCTGGCAGGACGGAAAGCCCTGAAGGCCATGCCCATGCCAACCTTTGAATTCACAAGGACGACCGCCATGCACTGTCTGCCGCGCCGCAGCCTGGCTGCACTGGCCCTGTGCGCCCTGGCCCTGCCGGCCCTGGCGCAAGGCCCCATCACCCTCATCGTGGGCTGGCCTGCGGGCGGCCCCTCCGACAACGTGGCGCGGCTGGCGGCCACGCGCATGAGCGAGGCCCTGGGCCAGCCCATCACCATCGACAACCGGGCCGGCGCGGGCGGCAACCTGGGCAGCGACGCGGCGGCCCGCGCAAGGCCCGATGGCAACACCATCATGCTGGCCACCGTGGCCTCGCACGGCCTGAACTCCGCGCTCTATGCCAAGCTCAACCACGACCCGCTCAAGGACTTCGCGCCCATCGGCATGATCACCACCTCGCCCAGCGTGCTGCTGGTGCCCGTGGCCTCGCCGCTGCGCTCGGTCAACGATCTGCTGGAGGCGGCGCGCGCCAGGCCGGGCCAGCTCAACTACGGCTCGGGCGGCGTGGGCTCCAGCCAGCACCTGGCCGGCGCCAGCTTCAAGCAGCTCACGGGCGTGGATGTCACCCACATCCCCTACAAGGGCACGGCCCCGGCCATGACCGACCTGATGGCGGGCCGCGTGGACTTCGTGCTCACCACGGGCGCCATCCCCTTCATCCGCTCGGGCAAGCTGCGCGCCCTGGCCGTGGCCTCACGCCAGCGCCTGCCGGCCCTGCCCGATGTGCCCACCTTCGAGGAAGCAGGCGTCAAGGGCTTCTACACCGACTCCTGGTACGGCCTGGTTGCCCCGGCCGGCACGCCGCGTGCGGCGCTGGAGCGCCTGAACGGCGCACTGGCCACGGCGCTGCGCAATCCCGAGGTGCAAAAGCAGTTCATCGAACAGGGCTCGCTGCCCGTCAAGCCCATGGGCGTGGACGCGTTCTGGCGCTTCGTGCGCGAGCAGATGCCCGTGGCGGCCGAGCAGGTGCGGGTGTCGGGGGCCAGAGCCGAGTGAGCGCAGCCGGGTGCGGCAGTGCAGGATCGGCACGGGGGCGCCTGCACAGCCGCAATGCAGCCAGCGTGTCACTGGCAGGTCACTGGTAGGTCACTGGTAATTGAGCGTGAAGGTGGCCCGTCCGTTGGCCAGGCCTGTGGTGACGGAGGGCTGGGTCTGGACATAGCGCGCCGTCAATGGAATCACGTGGTTGCTGGTGTTTGGGGTGATGATGCCCGCCTGCCACTGGTTGGGATTGCCGAAGTTGGCGGAGTCCTCGCCGTAGCTGATGACCTTGTCGCTGCTGCGGATCTGGATGCCGATGCCGGCAGCCCCTCCGGTCACCGTCAGCACATCGGAGCGGTTGGCGGCATCGTTGGCATCCGTGAGCGTGACGAACGGGCGCAGGGTGGAATTGGCATCGCCCCCGGTGCAGATCAGTTCCAGATCGAATGGCTGGGGCGCGGAGGTAGAGCCTATCCCGTTGAACAGTGATCTGTTGATTCGCTGCAGGTTCACGGCGATGTTGCTCGTCTTCACCCGGCAACTGGCGCCTGTGCGCACCACGGTGCTGCCGGCCGCCATCACGGACCAGATATTGCAAAGGCTATTGCAGTCAAACCGGGCGGTTGCATAGCTGCTGACGCTGAAAGTACCCGATTGAACGGCGCCTGTCTTGATGAGTTGCATCCATATGGTTTGCTCATGTACATCATCCTTTTGCCATCCCGTGGCTCCTGCATTTTTGGACGTAGTGGTGATGGACATGGTTTTGCCATTGGGGAAATTCCTGGCTTTCCATATGGCACGCCAACGGACTCCTATTCCGCGCAAAGATGTGGAGTAGATATCGCCGTCCAGCGTAGTGGGGTTCATGATTTGGGGCCATATTTCTGAAGATGGCCCCGAAAGCACACTGTAGGAAATTGTGTCGAGAGTGGATTTGAACATGGGCGATTCCCATAGCACTGATCCATTCATGATATTTCCTGCGGGAACGTTGATGATTTCCGGTAATTGGACGATGGATACTGCCGGTGTAAACATGCCTCCATGAATGGAGCTTACAGAAAAGCAAAGCGTTGCCGGAATGAGAAAATATCTGATTTTTTTCATATGAATGAAACCGGAAACGATGCAGGAGAGTTTGATGGGCGTGCTCCAAAGTCTATTCCTATGATTTATGAAAATCCATAGGATCATTCTTATTTTGGCAATGCTTTTTCATGACTCCAATGCCGTGTTCCGTCCGCTGCTGTGGCGCGGCATGGCCACCGGGGCCGGCCTGCGGCACACCTGGCGCAAGCGGCGCCAACGACGTGGCGGCCGCCTGGGCACGGCCACCACGGGCGACGCCTTTGCAAGACGCCTGGGCTGAGCCCGTGGCTCAACCCCGCCTGCGCGCCGCCAGCCCCTGCACCACGGCCGCCAGCCGGTCGATTTCCTCGGTGGTGTTGTAGAAGGCCAGCGAGGGCCGCACCGTGGTCTCCACGCCGAAGCGCCGCAGGATGGGCTGGGCGCAGTGGTGGCCGGTGCGCACGGCGATGCCTTCGGCGTTGAGCGCCTCGCCCACCTCGGCCGTGGTCCAGCCCTCGAGCACGAAGGACAGCACGCTGGCCTTGTCGGCCGCCGTGCCGATCAGGCGCAGGCCGGGGATGTGCGCCAGCGCCTGCGTGCCGTACTGCAGCAGATCGTGCTCGTAGCGCGCGATGCGCTCCATGCCCAGGGCCTGCACGTAGTCGATGGCGGCGCCCAGGCCCACGGCGTCGGCAATGTTGCCGGTGCCCGCCTCGAAGGTGTTGGGCAGGGGCTGGTAGACGGTTTTCTCGAAGGTCACGTCGGCGATCATGTTGCCGCCGCCCTGCCAGGGCGGCATGTCCTCCAGCACCTCGCGCCGTCCCCAGACCACGCCGATACCCGTGGGCCCGAAGACCTTGTGGCCCGAGAACACGAAGAAGTCCGCGCCGATGGCCTGCACGTCCACGGCCATGTGCGAGACCGACTGCGCGCCATCGACCAGGGCCCGGGCGCCCGCCTGGTGGGCCAGCTCCACGATCTGCTGCACGGGCACGACCGTGCCCAGCGCGTTGGAGACCTGGGTGACGGAGACGATCTTGGTGCGCGGGTTCAGCAGCCTGCGGTATTCATCGATGAGCACCTGGCCCGAGTCGTCCACCGGGATCACGCGGATCTTCGCGCCCTTGGCGGCCGCCAGCTGCTGCCAGGGCACGATGTTGGCGTGGTGCTCCAGGTGGGAGACGATGATCTCGTCGCCCTCGCCCACATGCTGCCAGCCCCAGCTCTTGGCCACGAGGTTGATGGCCTCGGTGGTGCCGCGCACGAAGATGACCTCGTTCACGTCGGGCGCGTTGATGAAGCGGCGCACGCGCTCGCGCGCGCCCTCGTAGGCGTCGGTGGCGCGCGCGGCCAGTTCATGGGCTGCGCGGTGGATGTTGGAGTTCTCGTGTTCGTAGAAGTGGCGGATGCGCTCTATCACCGCGCGCGGCTTGTGCGTGGTGGCCGCGTTGTCCAGCCAGGCCAGGGGCCGGCCGTTGACGCGCTCGGACAGGATGGGAAAGTCCCGGCGCACGGCATGCACGTCGAAGGGCGCCTGCACGCCGGCCGCTCCATGCCTTGCCCCGTGCGAAGCCTGCTGGCGCTGCAGCGGATGGGCCGGCGTGGTGTAGCCGGCGGGCAGCACCACGGGATCGACAAAGTAAAAGCGCGGCTCGGCCGAAGGCACGGTGGACGCAATGCCGGGCCCTTCGGTGGGCACGCCGATGCGCGGCACGGCGGGTGACGCAGGTGACGCAGGTGCAGCAGGTGCCGTGAACGGGAGCGCGGCCAGCGCATCCAGCGGATCGCCCTGGCGCTGGGGCACGCCCAGCACCTGCGATCCCAGGCGCGGCTCGTAGGCGGGCAGGGCGCTCACGACATGGTCGGGCACGCCGTTGCCGGCCTGGGCATGGGGCAGCAGCGCGGGCGCGCGGTGGGCCAGCGAGGCCAGCGGCGCGGGCGAGGCCGGCAGCAGGTTGTTGCCCGGCGCCAGGCCCTGCGGGATGGGCGTGCCCGGCACGCCGGGGCCCAGGCCT
>NZ_LFJT01000062.1:0-37637 GCF_001682645.1 Delftia sp. JD2 | reverse complement strand
GGCCCGCCGTGCGCCGCGCGCTGGCGCTGGAGTCCCTGCGCGTCCGCACGGCCGACCTGGTGGCCGGGCAGGCAGAGCTGGCCATGGCCGGCACCCTGGCCGCGCATTGCGAACGCATTGCCGCCCTGGACGCCCGCGTGGCCGAGGCCGACGCCGAGCTCTACGGCCTGGAGGCCCGAACCTCCTTCGTGCAAGGCCTGTGCGGCGCCCTGGCCCTGGCCGGTGTGCTGCTGGGCGTGGGCTGGCTGGCCGAGGCCGGCCTGCTGGGTGCCCCCGTGGCCGCGCTGGCCCTGCTGCTGGCGCTGACGGCCATGGAGCCCTTTGCCGCGTTGCGCCGTGGCGCGCTGGAGGCCGGCCGCAGCTGGTTGGCCGCGCGCCGGCTGGCGCCTGCCCTGCGCGACGGCGCTGCGCAAGGCGCCTGCGAACCGGCTGCGCCCGGGCAGGGCTTGGCGGTTGAGCTGGAGCAGGTCGTGGCACCCCGTGCCGCCGTGCTGGCCCAGGACATCCGTATCGCCGAGGGCGAGCGTGTCGCCCTGCTGGGCGCCAGCGGCGCGGGCAAGACCACGCTGCTGTCCCTGATGGCCGGCGAGCTCCCGCCGCTGGCCGGCGCCGTGCGTGCCCGGCGCTGCACCTGGATGACGCAGCGCACCGAACTGTTCGAGGACAGCCTGCGCGACAACCTTTTGCTGGCTTGCCCCGAGGCCGCCGAGGACACGCTGTGGGCGGCGCTGGAAGTCGCCGGGCTGGCGGGCGATGTGCGCGCCATGGCGCAGGGCCTGGACACGCGGCTGGGCGAGGGCGGGCTGGGCCTGTCCGGCGGCCAGGCACGGCGCCTGGCGCTGGCGCGGCTGCTGCTGAGCCCCGCGCGCTGCTGGCTGCTGGACGAAGTGACCGAGGGCCTGGATGCACGCACGGCCGCCGACCTGCTGGTGCGGCTGGACAGTGCAGCCCGGGGCCGCACCCTGGTGCTGGCCACCCACAAGCTGCGGGAGGCGCAACTGGCCGACCGGCTGCTGTGGGTGGAGCAGGGCCGCGTGGTGTCCGAGGCGCTGCGCGGCACACCGCCGTTCGAGGCGGCCCTGGCGCGCCTGCGGCAGGACGGCTGATCAAGGATTTCACCAAGTACCCCCGAGAGAAAGGATCTCACCATGGACCTCGACATCGTCGATCTATCGCGGCTGCAGTTCGCGGTAACGGCGCTCTACCACTTCCTGTTCGTGCCGCTGACCATCGGCCTGGCCGTGATCATCGCCATCATGGAGACCGTCTACGTGATGACGGGCCGCACCATCTGGCGCGACATGACGAAGTTCTGGGGCACTTTGTTCGGCATCAACTTCGCCATGGGCGTGGCCACGGGCATCGTGATGGAGTTCCAGTTCGGCATGAACTGGAGCTACTACAGCCACTACGTGGGCGACATCTTCGGCGCGCCGCTGGCCATCGAGGGGCTGATGGCCTTCTTCCTCGAAGCCACCTTCGTGGGCCTGTTCTTCTTCGGCTGGGACCGCCTGAGCAAGGTCGGTCACCTGGTGACCACCTGGTGCGTGGCCCTGGGCTCGAACTTCTCAGCGCTGTGGATCCTGATCGCCAACGGCTGGATGCAAAACCCCGTGGGCGCGGCGTTCAACCCGCAGACCATGCGCATGGAGGTCACCGACTTCTTCGCGGTGCTGACCAACCCCGTGGCCCAGGCCAAGTTCGTGCACACGGTCTCGGCCGGCTACGTGACGGCCGCCATCTTCGTGCTGGGTGTCTCGGCCTGGTATCTGCTCAAGGGCCGGCACATCCAGCTGGCGCGCCGCTCCATGACGGTGGCCACCTCGTTCGGCCTGGCCGCCGCGCTGTCGGTGGTGGTGCTGGGCGATGAAAGCGGCTACCTGTCCTCGGAGCACCAGAAGATGAAGCTGGCCGCCATCGAGGCCATGTGGGACACCGAGCCCGCACCGGCCGCCTTCACGGCCTTCGGCTTCCCCGACAAGGCCGCACGCGAGACGCACTACGCCGTGCACATTCCCTGGGTCATGGGCCTGATCGGCACGCGCTCGCTGACCACCGAGATCCCCGGCATCAACGACCTGGTCCAGCGCACCGAGCAGTACATCCGCAACGGCATCGAGGCCTATGGCGCGCTGGAGGCCATCCGCGCCGCCGGCCCCACGGGCCAGGTGCCGGCCGAGGCCAAGGCCGTCTTCGAGGACAAGGGCGGGCAACTGGGCTACGCGCTGCTGCTCAAGCGCTACGTGGACGACCCGCGCCAGGCCACGGACGCGCAGATCGCCCAGGCCGCCTGGGACACCGTGCCGGCCGTGGGGCCGCTGTTCTGGGCCTTCCGCATCATGGTGGGGTTGGGCATGTTCTTCATCGCGCTCACGGCCGCCTTCTTCTGGCTGTCGGTGCGGCGCAGGCTGGACGCCCATCCGTGGATGCTCAAGCTGGCCGTGATCGCCATTCCCCTGCCCTGGATCGCGGCCGAGTGCGGCTGGATCGTGGCCGAGGTGGGCCGCCAGCCCTGGATCATCGAAGGCGTGCTGCCCACGGCGCTGGCCGTCTCCAACCTGGGCGCGGGCACGCTGCTGCTGACGATTGCAGGCTTCATCGCCATCTACTCCGTGCTCTTCGTCATCGAGATGAAGCTCATGGTGAAGGCCATCCGCAAGGGACCGCAGGAGGAAAGTGCACCGCACCTGACCACCTACTTCCCTCTGATGCAAAAACTCGCCCGCGGGCAATGACCAAGGGAGATTGTCACCATGATTCTTCACGAACTGATCAGCTACGACGTCCTGCGCCTGCTGTGGTGGGGCCTGCTGGGCGTGCTGCTCATCGCCTTTGCCGTCACCGATGGCTTTGACCTGGGCGCTGCCGCGCTGCTGCCGCTGGCGGCCAGGACCGACGTGGAGCGCCGCGTCGTCATCAACTCTCTGGGCCCGGTCTGGGAAGGCAACCAGGTCTGGCTCATCCTGGGCGGCGGCGCCATCTTTGCGGCCTGGCCGCAGCTGTACGCGGTCTCGTTCTCGGGCTTTTACCTGGCCATGTTCGCGGCGCTGGTGGCGCTGATCCTGCGGCCCGTGGCCTTCAAGTTCCGCAGCAAGCGCGAGGAGCCGGCCTGGCGCGCGCGCTGGGATGCCGTGCTGTGCATGGCCGGCGTGGTGCCCGCGCTGATCTTTGGCGTGGCCCTGGGCAATGTGCTGCAGGGCGTGCCCTTCCGCCTGGCGCCCGACATGCGCATCTACTACGAGGGCACGTTCTTCGGCCTGCTCAACCCGTTTGCGCTGCTGGCCGGCCTGGTCTCGCTGTGCATGCTGCTCATGCATGGTGCGTCCTGGCTGGTGTTCAAGACCGAGGGCGATGTGGCCGCGCGCGCGCGCCGCCTCGGCATGGTGGCGGCCGTCGCTACCACGGTGCTGTTCGCGGCGGCCGGCGTGTGGCTGGCCGCGCTCAATGGCTACCGCATCACCAGCGAGATCAACACCACCGGACCGTCCAACCCGCTGTTCAAGACGGCTGCGCTGCAGGCGGGCGCCTGGTTCGCCAACTACCAGGCCCGGCCCGTGCTCTGGGCCGTGCCGGCCATCGGCCTGCTGATGCCGCTGCTGGCGGCGCTGGGCCTGTGGCTGCGCCGCGAGTGGCTGGCCCTGCTGTCCAGCGGCCTGGGCATTGCGGGCATCATCGCCAGCGTGGGGGCGTCCATGTTCCCGTTCATCCTGCCCTCGTCGCTGAACCCGCAGCACAGCCTCACGGTCTGGGACTCTTCGTCCAGCCATGTGACGCTGTTCATCATGCTGGTGTGCGCGCTGATCTTCGTGCCCCTCATCGTGGCCTACACCAGCTGGGTCTACAGCGTGCTGCGCGGCAAGGTCGACCCGATGGCCATCATCGAGGGCCGTGGCCACTCGTACTGATCCACTGAATCAAGAAACGACAGTCAACGTCAAGAAAGGACACAACACCATGTGGTACTTCGCCTGGTTGCTCGGCCTGCCGCTGGCGGCCGCCTTCGCGGTGCTCAACGCGATGTGGTACGAACTGATGGACGACGAGGCCACGCGCCGCGAACTCCTGGCCCGGGAGAAATAAGGCTCCCCCTGAGGCGCTTCGCGCCTTCCCCCTCTCTCTTCGGGAGGGGGACGACACCCTCGCTGCGGGGGCGGCCCTTGCTCGGTGTCCCTCGCTTTGGGCTACGCCAGTTTTTGCACGCGCTTACCGCTAATGAAGCATTGCTGTAAACACAATGAGCTCCCTCGGGAGCTCATTTTTGTACGCAGGCTTGCCAGGTTCAATCGTCGGTGTCATCCGCCTTGGCGCGGCCCTTGCCGCCCGTGATGCGGTCCTTCAGATCCAGCAGCCGCGTCACGGCCGTGCCCATGCCCATGAGCTGCATGGCGGTCTCGGGCGACAGGCGCTGCACGTCGTCGAACCAGTTCATGAGCCGGTCGATCAGCTCGTACATGTCGCGCATGCGCTGCTGGGCGTAGCGTTCCTCTTCGGTGGTGACTTCCTCCAGCATGGCGGCGCGCAGCATGGACTGGGTGGGCTCGATCTCGCGGCGGCGGCGTTCCTCGGCCAGGCGGCGGAAGATTTCCCAGACATCCTGCGGCGCCTCGAAATACTCGCGCCGGTCGCCGGGCTGGTGGCGCAATTGCACCAGGCGCCAGGCCTGCAATTCCTTGAGCCCCATGCTCACGTTGGAGCGCGAGAACTCCAGCGTCTCGGCGATCTGGTCGGCATTGAGCGGCTCGGGCGAAAGAAACAGCAGTGCGTAGATCTGGCCTACCGTGCGGTTGATGCCCCAGCGGCTGCCCATCTCGCCGAAGTGCGAGACGAACTGCCGGTTCAACGCCGGAAGAGGTTTGGATTGCGTCATGGCATGCATTGTGCCTGCGCGTGCGCGGCACGCTCCGGGCGGCTTGGGAAGCGATGTGTCAGCTTTCTGCAAGTCGCGTCCAAAAGGCGCACAATGGCGCCTTTGCGGGCTTGCGGCCAGGCGGCCCGGGCCCTGCGCCTTCCCGCCCCGTACCGACTACAGATTGCCCCATGTCCCACGCTAGCCGCAGTGCACTGATCGACTGCACCAAGGGCCTGGCCTGTGCCGCCATCATCTGGCACCACCTGGCCTTCTACGGCCCCATGTCCGATATCGCCCATCCGGCCGCGCCGGACCTCATTGACTGGCTCTATGAATATGCGCGCATGGCCGTGCAGATCTTCCTGGTGCTGGGCGGCTACCTGGCGGCAGCCAGCATGGCGCCGCAAGGCCACGGGCAGCACAGCGATCCGTGGTCGCGCATCGGGCGCCGCTTCGTGCGCCTGGTCGTGCCCTATGCGGTGGCGCTGGTCGTGGCCATCGTGGTCTCGGCGGCCGTGCGGCCCTGGTTCGACCATGCCTCGGTGTCGGGCGAGCCCGATCTCTGGCAACTGGTGGCGCATGCGCTGCTGCTGCAGAACATCGTGGGCGAGGAATCGCTGTCCGCCGGCGTCTGGTATGTGTCCATCGACTTCCAGCTGTTTGCGCTGACGGCGCTGCTGCTGGCCGGCACGCGCTGGGGCGGTGCCTTGCTGCGCCGCCGCTTTGGCGGCGACGCCCTGTCACGCTGCTGGCCCTGGGCGCTGAGCGTGGCGCAGGCGCTGGTGGTGATCGGCGTGGCGGCTTCGCTGCTGGGCTTCAATCTGGATGCGCAATGGGATGTGTGGGCGCCGTACTTCTTTGGCGCCTACGGCCTGGGCATGCTGGCCTACTGGGCCGCGCATGCGGACAAGTCCTCGACGGCCTGGAGCTGGTCCCTGCTGATCGTGGCCCTGGTCGTGGCGGCACTGGCACTGGAGTGGCGCGACCGCATCGCGCTGGCCGGTGCCACGGCGCTGGCCCTGGTCGTGGCCATGCGCAGCCCCGCGTTTGCGCAGGCGCAAGGCTGGGCGCCGCTGCGCCGGCTGGGCAAGATTTCGTACTCGGTGTTTCTCGTGCACTTCTCGGTCTGCCTGCTGGTCAATGCCGTGGAAAGCCATTTCTGGCCACATTCCATTCCCGCCGCCCTGCTGGGCATGTGCACGGCCTTTGTGCTGTCGATTGCGGCCGGCCATCTGCTGTACGAGCGCGTGGAGCGCCACGTTCCCAGCTGGCACATGGCGCTGCGCTGGCAGGCGGGCCTGGTGGGCACCGGCCTGATCGCGGCATTTGTGGCAGGCCTGCGCTGAGGCGCGCTGCGTCAGTCCACAAACAACAAAGGCAGCCGGTTGGCTGCCTTTTTCGCTTCACGCCGGTCGGCGTTCAACGGTGCAGCTCGCCTGCGCTTTCCGGCTGGAACTCGATGGCATCCACGCGCACGGTGACCTGGCCCGAGGGACCGGCCATGCGCGACTGGTCGCCCACGCTCAGGCCCAGCAGGGCAATGCCCACGGGCGCGAAGACCGACACCTTGTCGGAGCTGCCATCCATCTCCTTGGGATAGACCAGGGTCAGCGTATTGGACTTGCCCGACTCCAGCAGCGTGAAGCGCACGGTGGAGTTCATGGTCACCACATTGGGCGGCATTTCCTTGGGTTCGAGCACGTCGGCGCGGTCCAGCTCGGCCTCGAGCGCGTCGCGGCCGGGGAAGGCGGGTTGCTTGTCCAGCAGGGCCTCGATGCGCTCCAGGTCCAGGGACGAAAGAATGATGTGGGGCTTGCGCTCCATGGTGTTGGCTCCCTTGTGTGCTTGCGCCGTGGCTGCAGTGAAGGGCAGCGGCGCCCAAACGGACAAAAGCCCGGGCAACGCGGTTGTCCGGGCCAAGGCATCTTCAGAAAAGAGAAAAGCACCAAGTTGGTGCGATAGGCCCATTGTGCAGGCCCGTGTGGGTTCTGCCAAGCGAACCCGCACGGTGCGGTGCGGATTGGCGTGGGCACTTGCCAAGCCGGCAAAACCCACTTCGCAACTGCAGGCATGCGGGGAGTGCTTGGCGGCATGACTGTATTTTTATACAGTTGCTCCATGCTTCCCAGTCCTCCCACGCCTCATCACGACACGGCCCGGGTGCCCCTGCACGCCATCAAGGGCCGGGGCGCAGCCAGCCAGCTGGCCCACCGCTTCACCACCGACCCGCGCGAGGCCTTCGATGACGGCTGGGGCAGCCTTGAGGCGCCCGCCGAAGACGAAGAGGCCGCTCCGCTGCGCACCGAACTGCGCTGGGAGCAGGCCCGCTCGGCGCTGAGCCGCCACCAGTCGCCCGACCTGCCGTTTCACATGGGGCTCAATCCCTACCGGGGCTGCGAGCATGGCTGCATCTATTGCTATGCCCGGCCCACGCACAGCTACCTGGGCTGGTCGCCGGGGCTGGACTTCGAGACCCGGCTCATCGCCAAGCAGAACCTGCCCGAGCTGCTGCGCGCCGAGCTGTCGCGCGCCAGCCATGTGGCCGCGCCCGTGATGCTGGGCTCGGTCACCGACTGCTACCAGCCCGTGGAGCGCGAGCTGGGGCTGACGCGCCGCCTGATCGAAGTGCTGGCCGAGGCGCGCCACCCGTTTTCCATCGTCACCAAGGGCAGCGGGGTGGAGCGTGACCTGGACCTGCTGGCCCCGCTGGCGCGCCAGGGCCTGGCCTCGGTGCACATCACGCTGACCACGCTGGATGCCGACCTGGCACGCCACCTGGAGCCGCGCGCCGCCGCGCCGCACCGCCGGCTGCGCAGCATCCGCGCGCTGACCGAGGCGGGCGTGCCCGTGGGCGTGAGCCTGGCACCGCAGATTCCCTTCATCAACGAAGACCTGGAGAAGGTGCTGGAGGCGGCCGCCGACGCAGGCGCGCGCCACGCCTTCTATGCCGTGCTGCGCCTGCCCTGGGAAGTGGCGCCGCTGTTCGAGCAATGGCTGCAGGTGCACTACCCCGACCGCGCCCGCCGCGTGATGGAGCGCGTGCGCGACCTGCACGGCATCCAGGGCGAGCAGCGCGAGGCCGGCCGCGTGTACAACGCCGAGTTCGGCCAGCGCATGAAGGGCACGGGCCACTGGGCCGAGCTGCTGCGCCAGCGCTTTGCCCTGGCCTGCCGTCGGTACGGATTCAACCGCGAGCCGCTGCGGCTCGATTGCAGCCTCTACCACCCGTCGCTTTTGCTGCCGCAGCGCAGCCTGTTCTGAGAGCCTGCGTGCCAGGCACAGGCCAGGGCATGGTCCGCTAGCGGTAGTCGACCAGCTCGGACAAGGCGGCTGCCAGCGGGGAGCGCACCGAAGAGCGCAGCCAGACCATGCCCACTTCGCGGGACGGTCTCGGAGGGGGCAGCGGCCATCGGCGCGTTCTGGCATCCGGCGGTCCCAGCACGGGCCAGTCCGGCAGGATGGAGACACCGAAGCCTTCCGCAACCAGCTGTGCGATCTGCTCGATGCCGTCCAGCTCAAAGCGCACTTTCGGCTTGATGCCGTGGCCCCGCAGGTATTCATCCGCCATTTTTCCTGCCACCACCTTGCGGTCGTACTGGATGAAGGGCTCGCGTGCGGCCGTGAGCAGCGGATCGCGCACCTTCATGTCCCGGGGCGCGAGAAGAATCAGTGCCTCGCTGCGCATCAGCCGCCATTCGCAGGTCTTGGGCATGGCGAAGGCCGGGTGCACAAGGATGGCCGCATCCAGATGGCCGGCCTGCACCTGGTCCAGCAGCAGTGAGGAGGTGCCGGGTTCGATGTAGACGCGCACGGCCGGATGGGCGCTCATCCACCGGCGCAGCAGCGGGGGCACCAGGCCCATCAGCGCCGTGGGCGTTGCACCCAGCCTCAGGGGGCCTGCGGGAAGCTCGGTGGCCGAGGCGGCCGACCTCAGGTTCTCCACGGATTTGAGCACCTCCCGCGCATGCTCCACGATCCGGGCGCCAACGACGGTGGGCCGCACCGTCCGGCCCACCCGCGTGAGCAGTGCGCAGCCCACGTCGGCCTCCAGCGCACGCATCTGCTGGGCCACGGTGGTGGGCGGCAGGTCCAGCCTGCGCGCGGCGTCGGCCATCGAGCCGCAGTCCACGACGGCAATGAAGCTCTGGAGAAAGCGCGAATCCATGCGACGCATTTTGCGTCATCTGAACCATGGGACACCATCTTTGTTGCGGATCTCCTGAAGCGCAAAGTTCGCTCGTTCCCGCTTCCAAACCATGTCAGGAGAGCTCATGCCCCTCATCGAATCCATTGAAGTCTGCGTTGCCCGCGTGCCGCTGGACAAGGTCACCTATCTGTCGAACCGCACCGTGGTCGACCGCCACTACGGACTGGTCAAGGTCCGCAGCAGCGACGGCGTCGAAGGCATCGGCTTTTGCTATGTCGGCAATGCGGCGGGCGAGCTGTTCCGCGTCGCGGTCGAGCAGCTGCTCGGTCCTGTGCTGCTGGGCCGCGATTCCCTGGCCGTCGAAGGGCTGTGGAAGGAGATGTACCAGGAGGCGCTGCTGCAAGGCCGCATGGGCACCGTGATGCGCGCACTGAGCGCACTCGACATTGCGCTGTGGGATCTCAATGCCCGCACCGCCCAGCTGCCTTTGCACAAGTACCTGGGCGCGGTGGAGCTGGACACGGTACCGGCCTATGCCAGCGGCGGCTACTACGTGGACGGCAAGACCGCCGGCCATGTCGGCGAGGAGATGGCCGGCTATGTCGAACTGGGCTTTCAGGCCGTGAAGATGAAGACCGGCCGCTGGTCGCCCCAGGGCGAGGAGTCGCGCGTGAAGGCGGCGCGCGAGGCCATCGGCCCGGACGTGGAGCTCATGCTGGACTGCAACAACGGCTGGGTGGACACCGTGCAGGCCATGCAGTACCTGCGCCGCATGGAGGCATACGACCCCTATTTCATCGAGGAGCCGTTCAGCCCCGACGATGTCGAAAGCCACGCCCGCCTGGCAAAGCTCACCCGCATTCCCGTGGCCACCGCGGAAATCGGCTATGGCCGCTGGTACCACAAGCATCTGCTCGACATGGGCGCCGCATCCATCCTGCAGACCGACGCCGCAGTCTGCGGGGGCATCACCGAGTGGAAGCGCATTGCCGCCATGGCGGCGGGCTATGGGCTGCAGATGTGTCCGCACTGGTTCCACGATGTGCACGCGCCGCTGGTGGCCGCGACCCCCAATGCGCGCTATGTCGAGTTCTTCTGGGATGACCAGGTGCTGAACTTCCGCCGCCTGCTGGACCGCCAGCTGGCGCAGGAAAAGGGCCGTGTCGTGCTGCACCAGACGCCAGGGCTCGGCTTCAATTTCGACGAGGCGCAGGTGTCCCGGTTCGGCCGCTGGACCTCGGTGGCGTAAGACCGCCGCCAGCCCATCATCCAAGGAGACAAGCCATGCAACGCAGACAGTTCCTGACCTCGGCCGCCGCAGCCGCCGCCCTGCATGCCCATCCGGGCTTTGCACAGGCCAGGCCGCCAGCGGGCCCGGTCAAAATCCTCGTCGGCTTCTCGGCAGGCGGCGGCACGGACATCCTGGCGCGGATCATCGCCAACCGGCTCAACCAGCTGTGGGCCATTCCCGTCATCGTCGAGAACCGGCCAGGGGCGGCGGGGCTGATTGCCGCTGCCGAGGCCGCCAGGGCCGCGCCCGATGGGCAGACGCTCATGATGGGCCACATCAATGCCCTGGGCATTGCCCCTGCGCTCAACCCCAGGCTCGGCTTCTCGCCGGAGCGGGACTTCTCCGCCATCGCCCTGGTGGGCCAGACCCCGCAGGTCCTGGTTGCCAGCCCCAAGGCTTCCGCCACCATGCAGGGCCTGCTGGCCGCGTTGAAGCAAAAGCCGGGGGAGGTCAGCTTCGGCTCCTCGGGCACGGGCTCGGCCCAGCACCTTGCGCTGGCGCTGTTCGAGCAGACTGCGGCGGTGTCCGCGCTCCATATCCCGTACAAGGGCGCGTCGAACGTGATGACGGATCTGCTGGGCGGCCAGATCGACTACGCGTTCGAGGGAATGACCACGGCGGCACCCTTCATCAAGGGTGGAAAAGTCCATGCAGTGGCTCAGACGGGCGTGAAGCGCGCCAAGGCCTTCGCGGAGATTCCCACCGTGGCGGAGCAGGGCTATTCCGGGTTCAACGCGAGCATCTGGTTCGGCCTGGTGGGCCCCGCAAGAATGCCCGCCGATCTGGTGGCCCGCATCAATGCGGACGTCAACCGCATCCTGGCCATGCCCGATGTGGTGGCCAAGCTCGAAGAGTTCGGCGCAGAGGATGGAGGGGGGACACCGCAGCGCTTTGACGCCTTCATGCGCGATGAACGGGCGAAGTGGACCCGGCTGATCCAGGCGCGCGGAATCAGGGTGGAGGGCTGAGGCGGGGGCCGAGGTGGCCCGGCGCGGTCCTCAAATCGCCTCCAGAAAAGACCTCACCAGCAGGCTGTCGCTGCGCTCGCGCATGCAATAGACATAGGTGGTGGTGCTGGCCGGGTCGCCCGCGATGCGCAGCGGGCGAAAGCGCGGGTCGGGGATGAATTCGGCTTCGGACACGGCGCCCAGTCCCAGGCCGCGCGCCACGGCTTCGCGTATGGCTTCGCGGCTGCCGATTTCCAGTTCGGTGCGCGGCTGCACCCCGGCGGCCTGCAGCACCGATTCCAGCGCGGTGCGCGTGGTCGAGCCGTGCTCGCGCAGCAGCAAAGGCTGGCCCTGCAGTTCGGACAGCGCGATTTCGCTGCGCCGCGCGAAGGGATGGGCCACATGGGCGAACAGCACGATGGCGTGGCGCGCGTACTCGCGTGCCAGCAGCTCCGGGCGGTCGTAGAGGCCGGCGAGCACGGCCACGTCGGTGTCGTAGCGTTCCAGGTCGGCCAGCACCTGCTGCGAGTTGCCCATGCGGATGGACAGCTGCATGCCCGGATGCCGTGCGCGGTAGGCGGCCACCATTTCAATCACATGGAAGGGCCCCACGGCGCCGATCTTGAGCTCGCCCTGGTGCAGTTGCCCCGAGTCGCGCAGGAAGAACTCGGCCTCGGCCTCCAGCGCCATGATTTTCTGCGCCATGGGCAGCAGTCTGGCGCCTGCGCCCGTGAGCGTCATGCGGTAGCCGCGGCGGTGGAACAGCTCGATCTGGCTTTGGCGCTCCAGCGTGGCGATCTGGGTGGAGATGGTGGGCTGGCTCACGCCCAGTGCGCGGGCGGCGGCGCTGAGGCTGCCGTGGTGGGCGACGGCGATGAAGGCGCGGTAGCGGGCGTTGCTCACGAAAGTCGGTATCTCAAGGTTTTGTCTATGGATGCTGTCAAAACCGATTCTGAAACTTTCACATGGCAGAAATATGTCGCTCCTAGCATTCAGCCATCCCCACCCGCCTGGCGATTTGGCCGGCGATTCACGGATCCACCGATCTGCCGATGTGCCTGACCTGATGCAAAGGAACGCTCTCATGAAGATGAACCGCAAGACCTGGCTGCGCCATGCCGCAGCCGTGCTGGCCCTGGCCGCCACCGCCTCCACCGCTACCACTGCCGCCTTTGCCCAGAGCGCCGAGCTGCGCGTGGGCCTGATCCCCTCGGAGGACGCGCAGGCCATGATCCGCGCCAGCCAGCAGGTCATGGACCAGCTGGCCACCCGCACCGGCATGAAGGTGCGGCCCTTCGTGGCCAATGACTACAACGGCGTGATCGAGGCGCTGCGCTCCAACAAGATCGACATCGCCTTCCTCGGCCCGTTCTCGTACGTGCTGGCCAGCCAGGTGGCGGGCGCCGAGGCCTTTGCCGTGGCCGTGACCAAGAAGACGGGCAAGAGCGCGTACCACAGCATGGTGATCTCCCGCAAGGACAAGGGTCCGGCCAGCGTGGCCGATCTCAAGGGCCGCAGCTTTGCCTTTGTGGACCCGACCTCGGCGTCGGGCCACCTGTTTCCCAAGGCCGGGTTGATGGCCGAGGGCTTCGATGCGGACAAGGGCTTTTCGCGCGTGATCTTCTCGGGCTCGCACGACGCCAGCATCATGGCCGTGGCCAACGGCAAGGTGGATGCGGCGGCCGTGGCCGACCGCATCTTCGACTCGGCCGTGAGCAAGGGCCTGGTCAAGCGCGAGGACTTCCAGATCGTCTGGCGCTCCCAGCCCATTCCCGAGTCGCCCATGACCTGGCGCAAGAACCTGGACGCCGGCACCAAGCAGAAGGTGGCTGCGGCCCTGGCCGAGGTCAAGGACCTGCCCTGGGGCGACCAGGGCGTGCTCGACGGCTTCGCGGCCACGGATGACAAGGCCTATGACGTGGTACGCCAGACGGCCAAGGCCCTGAAGCTCGACCTCGGGAGCATGAAATGATCCGCATCCGCCAATTGCGCAAGAGCTATGGCAGCAACCACGTGCTGCATGGCATCGACCTGGATGTGCAGCCCGGCGAGTTCGTCGTCATGCTGGGCCTGTCGGGGGCCGGCAAGTCCACGCTGCTGCGCTGCATGAACGGCCTGGCCCGCGCCGACAGCGGCACGCTGGAGGTGGGCGGCATGGACCTGATGCTGGGCGGCGGCAGGCACAGCCGGCGCGAGCTGGCTCGCCACGTGGCCATGGTCTTCCAGCACCACAACCTGGTGCCGCGCCTGTCGGTGCGCAAGAACGTGCTGACCGGGCGCCTGGGCCAGACCGGCACCCTGGCCTCGGTGCTGCAGCTGTTCCGCGAAAGCGATATCCGCCTGGCCGACCAGTGCCTGGAGCGCGTGGGCCTGGCCCACAAGGCGCTGGAGCGCACCGAGGCGCTGTCGGGCGGGCAGATGCAGCGCGTGGGCATTGCCCGCGCGCTGGCCCAGCAGCCCCAGGTCATCCTGGCCGACGAGCCCGTGGCCAGCCTGGACCCCAAGACCGCGCGCAGCGTGCTGCAGTACCTGCGCGATGCCACGCGCGAACTGGGCATTGCCGTGGTCTGCAACCTGCACCAGGTGGACTACGCGCGGGAGTTCGGCGACCGTGTGCTGGGCCTGGCCCAGGGCCGCATGGTCTATGACGGATCGCCGCAGGCGCTGGACGAGGCCGCGCTGCATGCCATCTACCATGCGCAGCCCACTGCAGGGCAAGGCGCAGGGCAAGGAGCAGGGCAGGGCGCAGAGCCGGACACACCACCGGGCACGGCGGCCATAGGGCCTGCCGACCTGCATGCGCAGGCGCCGGTGCCTGCCTCGTGGATGCGGGCCAGCGCGCCCGCAGGAGGACTGTGATGACCAGCGCCAATTCCTGGAGCCCCGAGCCGCGCGACCACTGGCAATGGACGGCGCCGCGCCCCCACGGCGCCCTGGGCTGGACAGGCTATGCGGCTGCGGCCCTGGCCATCGCCTGGGTGCTGCACTGGAGCGCGGGCGGCGCGCAGATGAGCTGGGGCGAACTGGCGGCAGGCATGCCCCAGATCGCGGATTTCGTGGCGCGCTCCGTGCCGCCGGACTGGAGCATGCTGCCGCGCCTGATGGCGCCCGCGCTGGAGACGGTGCAGATCGCCATCTGGGGCACGCTGCTGTCCGTGGTGCTGGCGCTGCCGCTGTCCTTCATCGCGGCCAGCAACCTGCATGGCTGGCACTGGCTGCGGCGCATCACGCGGCAGTTCCTGAACGTGGTGCGCAGCATCAACGAGCTGATCCTGGCGCTGGTCTTTGTCTCGGCCGTGGGCCTGGGGCCGTTTCCCGGCGTGCTGGCCCTGGCCCTGCATGGCATGGGCATGCTGGGCAAGTTCTTCGCCGAGAGCATCGAAGAGATCGACGACGGCCCGCTGCAGGCCCTGCGCAGCGCAGGCGCCACGCAATTGCAGCTCATCGTCTTCGGCGTGATACCGCAGGCCATCACGGCCTGGATCGCGGTCGTGCTCTACCGCTTCGAGGTCAACCTGCGCTCGGCCACGGTGCTGGGCATGGTGGGCGCGGGCGGGCTGGGGTTCGAGCTGGTCGGCAGCCTCAAGCTGTTCCGCTACCAGGAGACGGCCACCTGCATCGTGGTCATCACCGTGATGGTGATCGCCGCCGATCTCGTCTCCCACTGGTTGCGCCGCCGCATCCAGCAGGGCACCCGCCATTGAGGGCTGCGCTTTTCCCGGCGCCCCCGTTTCATTCAAAGGACCGATTTGTGTGGACCTATCACAACCCCGTTGCCATCCATGCCGGCCTCGGCCGCCTGGACCGCCTGCCCGAGCTGCTGGCCGGGCGCGACTGCCTGCTGGTGACGTTTCCCGAGGCCGAATCCCTGGGCCTGGTGCAGCAGCTGCGCCAACGGCTGGGCAGCCAGCTGCGCGGCGTGGTGGACGGCATTGCGCCCAATCCCGATGTGCAGTGGCTGGCCCCGCTGTATGACCGCGTGCACCGCGAATACGCCGAGGTCCCGTGCATCGTGGCCCTGGGCGGCGGCAGCGCCATCGACTCGGCCAAGGCGCTGATGTGCGCCACGCCCACGCGGCGTTTCGGCGAGCTGCTGCAGGCCCTGGAGCAGGGGCTGGCCCTGCCGGCCGCAGGCCACAAGGCGTTGATCGCCATTCCCACCACGGCCGGCACGGGCAGCGAGGTCACGCCCTGGGCCACGATCTGGGACCAGGCCGCTGGCCGCAAGCACTCGCTGCACCAGCACTGGACCTGGCCCGAGGCCGCCATCATCGACGCGCAGCTCATGCAAAGCCTGCCGGCCGGCGCCACGCTGGCCTCGGGGCTGGATGCGTTGTCGCATGCGCTGGAGTCCATCTGGAACCGGCACCGCAATCCCGTCTCCACCACCTTGGCCGTGGGCGCCGCGCGCCGCACCCTGGCCACGCTGCCCGCGCTGATGCAGGACCTGGGCAGCCTGCCGCTGCGAAGCCGCATGGCCGAGGCCGCCCTGATGGCCGGCCTGGCCTTCTCCAACACCCGCACGGCGCTGGCGCATTCGCTGTCCTACGACATCACGCTGCGCCATGGCGTGGCCCACGGCATTGCCTGCTCGTTCAGCCTGCCGCTGGTGCTGGAGATGGCCCTGGGCGCCGACGACGAGGCCGACGCGGCCCTGCTGTCCATCTTCGATGCCGCCACGGGCGAGCTGGCCGTGCAGCGCCTGCGCAACTTCCTCGAAGGCCTGGGCGTGGCCACCGATCCCGCCCACTACGGCGTGCCTGGGGATGAGTGGCAGCAGCTGCTGCAGTCGGCCGCATCCGGCCCGCGCGGGCGCAATTTCATCCGCACGCTGGAATGAACAGGCGCGCGCGGCCCTCTTCTGTTTGAACCTCTTTCCTTGTCAAAAAGCACCATGAACCACACCACCGTCTCCACCGCCGCCGCCGCCGCCGCCGATCTGTCGCCGCTGCAGGCCGTCATCTTCGACTGGGCCGGCACCCTGGTCGATTTCGGCTCGCTGGCGCCCACGCAGATCTTTGTCGAGGCCTTTGCCAGCTTCGGCATCACCATCACCCTGGCCCAGGCTCGCGGCCCCATGGGCCTGTCCAAGTGGCAGCACATCCACGAGCTGCTGCAGGACGAAGGCATCCGCGCGCAATGGCACAAGGCCTTCGGCCAGCAGCCTGGCGACGCCGATGTGGATGCCATCTACGCCCGCTTCATGCCCATGCAGATCGCCAAGGTCGGTGAGTTCTCGGCGCCGATCGAAGGCGCCCCCGAGCTGCTGGGCTGGCTGCGCGCGCAGGGCCTGAAGGTGGGCTCGTGCTCGGGCTATCCGCGTGAAGTCCTGAACCAGCTGCTGCCCCAGGCAGCGGCCAACGGCCTTGCTCCCGACCATGTGGTGGCCGGCGATGAAATGGCCGCAGGCGGCCGCCCCGGCCCCTTCATGGCGCTGGCCAACGTATTGGCGCTGGGCATCGGCGACGTGCGCGCCTGCGTGAAGGTGGACGACACCGTGCCCGGCATCGAGGAAGGCCGCAACGCCGGCATGTGGACCGTGGGCCTGACCCTGTCCGGCAACGAAGTCGGCTACTCCCCCGCCGAACTGGCCGCCGCCCCCGCCGAAGAAGTGCGCGAGCGCGTGGCCCGCGCCGAGGCCAAGCTGCGCGCAGCTGGCGCCCACCACGTGATCGCCAGCGTCAAGGACCTGCCCCAGGTGCTGGAGCGTATTGCGCAGGACATGCGCGCTGGCCATAGGCCAGGTTGAGGCAATCTGCCCTGCACCTGTTGGGCTCATCACCCTTTGAAACTGGCGCGGCCAAAAAACAGGGACGCCGAGCAAGAGCCGCCTCGCGGCGATGGCGTCGTCCCCCTCCCGCGAAGCGAGAGAGGGGGAAGGCGCGAAGCGCCTCAGGGGGTGTTCAGTTGTTTTGCATGATGGCGCAGATGGTCATCAATGAAGCTCTGGATGAAGTAGTAGCCGTGGTCGTAGCCGCCGTGGCGGCGCAGCGTCAGCGGCTGGCCGGCCTGGGCGCATGCGGCCTCGAAGGCTTCGGGCAGCAGCTGCTTTTCGATCAGGAACTTGTCGGCCAGGCCCTGGTCCACGAGGATGCCGGCCGGGTAGGGCGCCTGGGTCTGCGCGGCCATCAGGCAACTGGCGTCATGCGCTTCCCAGGCCTTGCGGTCATCGCCCAGATAGCCTGAGAAGGCTTTCTGGCCCCAGGGGCAGTTGACGGGGTTGGCGATGGGCGCGAAGGCCGACAGGCTCTTGAAGCGGCCCGGATGGCGCAGCGCCAGCGTGAGCGCGCCGTGGCCGCCCATGGAGTGGCCGAAGATGCCCAGCCGCTGCGCGTCGATGGGCAGGCGTGCGGCGATCAGCGGCAGCAGCTCGCCCAGCAGATAGCTTTCCATGCGCCAGTGCAGTGCCCAGGGCTTGGTGGTGGCGTCCAGATAGAAGCCCGCGCCCACACCGA
Source organism: Delftia sp. JD2 (assembly GCF_001682645.1). Lineage (NCBI taxonomy): Bacteria > Pseudomonadati > Pseudomonadota > Betaproteobacteria > Burkholderiales > Comamonadaceae > Delftia > Delftia sp. JD2. The sequence continues at coordinate 19,948 of NZ_LFJT01000062.1, read as the reverse complement.
AGTCCCAGGCATCGGCCTCGCCGGGCAGGCCTGCGCCGCGCGGGCTGGTGTCGGGCGCGATCAGCGCAATGCCCAGCTCGGCGGCCAGGCGCTGGGCGCCGGCCTTGGTCATGAAGGTCTCTTCGGTGCAGGTCAGCCCGGCCAGGTAGAGCACGGCGGGCACCTTCTCGCCGGCCACGGCCTTGGGCGGCAGGAAGACCGAGAACTTCATGTTCAGGCCGATCTCGGCGGAGAAATGCTCGTAGAAACGCTGTGCGCCGCCGAAGCAGGCATGGGCGTTCTTGAGTTCCAGGGGCGGCAGTGCGGACATGGTGTTCCTCAAAAAGAAAAATGCTACGGGCACCTTGGCAAGCGGTGCGTGCAGCATTCAAAGATGGGAGTTGATACGCTATATACGGTCAACGGCCCATGAAACTGGCGCTGCCCAGGCGCGCAGCGCCTCAGGGGGAGCTTCAGTACACGACGACGGAGCGGATGGACTTGCCTTCGTGCATCAGGTCAAAAGCCTCGTTGATTTCCGGCAGGCCCATGGTGTGCGTGACGAAGGGGGCCAGCTGGATCTCGCCGCTCATGGCCTGCTCGACCATGCCGGGCAGCTCGCTGCGGCCCTTGACGCCGCCGAAGGCCGTGCCCAGCCACTTGCGGCCCGTCACCAGCTGGAAGGGGCGTGTGGAGATTTCCTGGCCCGCGCCGGCCACGCCGATGATGACCGACTGGCCCCAGCCGCGGTGCGCGCATTCCAGGGCGGCACGCATCACGTTGACGTTGCCGATGCACTCGAAGCTGTGGTCCACGCCCCAGCCCGTCATCTCGACGATGACCTGCTGGATGGGCTTGTCGAAATCCTTGGGATTCACGCAGTCGGTGGCGCCGAAGGTGCGTGCCAGGTCGAACTTGGAGGGGTTGGTGTCCACGGCGATGATGCGGCCGGCCTTGGCCAGCTTGGCGCCCTGGATCACGGCCAGGCCGATGCCGCCCAGGCCGAACACGGCCACGGTGTCGCCTTCCTGGACCTTGGCGGTGTTCTTGACGGCACCCAGGCCCGTGGTCACGCCGCAGCCCAGCAGGCAGACCTGCTCGGGGTTGGCATCGGGGTGGATCTTGGCCAGCGAGACTTCGGCGACCACGGTGTATTCGCTGAAGGTGGAGCAGCCCATGTAGTGGTAGATGGGCTCGCCGTTGTACGAAAAGCGCGTGGTGCCGTCGGGCATCACGCCCTTGCCCTGGGTGGCGCGCACGGAAACGCACAGGTTGGTCTTGCCGCTCTTGCAGAACAGGCATTCGCCGCATTCGGCGGTGTACAGCGGGATCACGTGGTCCCCGGGCTTGACGCTGGTCACGCCTTCGCCGACCTCGACGACGATGCCCGCGCCTTCATGGCCGAGCACGGCGGGGAAGATGCCTTCCGGGTCGTCGCCCGACAGCGTGAACGCGTCGGTGTGGCAGACGCCGGTGTGGGTGATCTTGATCAGGACCTCGCCCTTCTTCGGGGGGGCCACGTCGATCTCGACGATCTGCAGGGGTTCTCCAGCCTTGAAGGCGACGGCGGCTTTGGATTTCATGGGCGTGTCTTTCTGTCGGGGTGGCTCAGGAACGGCAGTGCGCGCGCTCCGCGAAGCCTTGAATGTAGGCCATGGCCGGGCGGCCCGGCCGCATCATGGCCGCAGCCCCAGGTGATATGTCCGAATCTGAGGGGTGTGGCCGGCTTCGGCCGGGCCTGCTGGCCGTGGGTGCTTGCGTCTTTTCGTATAGTCCGCCCCATTCTTTCCACCCTGACCGCCTCCGAGCCCGCCGTTTCCCATGGACCACCGCCACGCCAGCGCCCACCGCATCGATCTTGTCGTCTACCCCGGCTTCAAGGCGCTGGAGGCCATAGGGCCCATGTCGGTGTTCGACTATGCCAACGTGCACCTGCGCGCGCGCGGCCAGAGCGATGGCTACGAGGTGCGCGTGGTCTCGCAGCGGCAAGGGCCCGTGCGCTCGGACACGCTGATGTCGCTGGAGGCCACGCATACGCTGGCCGGGCTGGAGGCTGCAGGCATGGGCTGCACCGTGGTCGTCGTGGGCTCGCGCCATATCGAGCAGGTGCTGGGCGGCTCGGGCGAGCTGGTCGCCTGGCTGGGCCGAGTGGCGCCGCGTGTGCAGCGGCTGATTGCACTGTGCTCGGGCAGCTTCTTCCTGGCCGAGGCGGGTTTGCTGGACGGCCGGCGCGCGGCCACGCACTGGAGCGTGACGGCGCAACTGGCCCAGCGCCATCCGCGCGTGCAGGTCGATGCCGATGCCATCTACCTGCGCGAGGAAATCCGCGATGGCGCAGGCAGCCGCCAGCTGTGGACCTCGGCCGGCGTGACGGCCGGCATCGACCTGGCGCTGGCCGTGGTGGAGGAGGATTTCGGCCACGCGCTGGCGCTGGAGGTGGCGCGCGACCTGGTCATGTATCTCAAGCGCCCCGGCGGGCAGTCGCAGTTCAGCGTGCCGCTGGCGGCCCAGGCCGCGCAGCACGGCGGCGTGCAGGCCGTGCAGCAGTGGGTGATGACCCATCTGGCCGAGCCCCTGACCCTTGCTCAGATGGCCGAGCAGGCGCACATGAGCGAGCGCCACCTGCGCCGCGTGTTCCAGCAGGAAACCGGGCAAAGCCCCACGGCCTTTGTGGAGAGCGCGCGGCTGGAGGCGGCCAAGCAACTGCTGGAAAGCCAGGCCCATCTGCCGCTCAAGACCGTGGCCGCGCGCGTGGGCCTGGGCTCGGAGCAGGCGCTGCGCCACCTGTTCGTGCGCCACCTGGGCATTACCCCGGTGGCGTACCGGGATCGCTTTGGTGGGCGAGGCGGCGCGGGCTGAACCGGAAACGCTCAGTTCTTTTTTGCGGTCTCGGCTGCTTCGGCGGCCGCGGCGCGCAGCTTGTCCTTCTTGCTCGGGCGGCGGCCCTTGATGCCGCCGTTGCCGTCCTGCGCCACCGGAGGCGGCGGCACGGGCTCGGTGGGCTCGAAGCCCGGCAACTGCTCCAGTTCAAGGTCCAGCTGGTTGCGCTTGCAGATCAGTGCCCAGTGCGCCTGGTCGGCCGGCGTCACGAAGCTGATGGCCGTGCCGTCCTCGCCCGCGCGGCCCGTGCGGCCGATGCGGTGCACATAGTCGGTGGCCGAGCGCGGCAGGTCGTAGTTGACGACCAGGGGCAGCTGGGTGATGTCGATGCCGCGCGCCGCCAGGTCGGTGGTGATCATCACTTGCCAGCGCTTGGCCTTGAAGTCGGCCAGCGCTTCCTTGCGTGCGCCCTGGCTCAGGTCGCCATGGAAGGCCGTGGCAAAGATGCCGGCCTTGTAGAGCTTTTCAGCCACCAGTTCGGCCGTGTGCCGCGTGGCCACGAAGACCAGGGCACGTTCGAGCGTGACAGGGTCGGTGCCCGCAGCGGTGTCGCCCTGCACCAGCTGGCGCAGCAATTGCGTGCGGCGGGCGCGGTCCACGGCAATGGCGCGCTGGGTGATGCTTTGCGGGCTGGCGGCATCCTGGCCTTCGGCGGCATCGACGCGTGCCTGAACGGGATCGTGCAGCAGGCCCGTGGCCAGCGATTGCACGGCATCGGGATAGGTGGCTGAGAACAGCAGGGTCTGGCGTTGCTTCGGCAGCAGGGCCAGCACGCGTTGCAGCTCTTCCTGAAAGCCCAGGTCCAGCAGGCGGTCGGCCTCGTCCAGCACCAGGTGGCGCACGGCGGACAGGCGCACGGCGTTGTGCTCCACCAGGTCCAGCAGGCGGCCCGGCGTGGCCACCAGGAAGTCGGCACTGCCGCGCAGCATCATCATCTGCGGGTTGATGGACACGCCGCCATAGACCACGCCGATGCGCGGCGGCTGCTTGAGCGCGCGGCCCAGGTCGGACAGCGTCTCGCCCACCTGCTGGGCCAGCTCGCGCGTGGGCACCACGATCAGCGTGGTCAGGGTTCGCACAAAGCCGCCCTGGGCACCCTGGGCCTTGCCGCCATCCATCCAGCGCTGCATCAGCGGCAGCAGGTAGGCGGCCGTCTTGCCCGAGCCCGTGGGCGCACAGGCCCAGAGGTCGCGGCCCGCAAGCAAGGGGGCGATGGACTGGGTCTGTATGGGCGTGGGATCGACCAGGCCCAGGTCTTGGAGGCTGGAGACCAGCGCCGGGCTCAGGCCGAGGGAGGCAAAGTTCATGGTGTGCAGGGAGTGGCTGGGGCCGGAACCCCGGCGCAAGAAAGGGCCGGCCACGAGGGCCGGGGGGGCATTGTCGGCGAAACCGCGCCGCTGCGTGAAGCAGGGGGCTTGGCCCCGGCGCTCAGGCCAGGCGGCGCAGTCGGCCAGCGGGCTGTTCACCAGGCCACCTGCCGTTGCAGCCGGGTCGGTGGCGCGTGCCTGTCCAGGGATCGGGCATCGCCGAAATGAGTGCCCAGAAGATCGAATGGAGGTGGCTCACGGAGGAAGTCGTCCCTGCCTCTTCAGCTCCTTGAGCCGTCGTTCGGTTGCGCGGTCCAGGGCGTCCTGCAGCAGGTCCATTTTGCGTTTCTTGCAAGGTGCGCAGTCGTAGTAGCGCGAGGGCTTTCCTATGGCTTTGAGCTTGTTTGTGGTTTCAAAGATTCTTATTCGGCCTGTTGGCTCGATGTTCATGACGATGATCTTTCCGTTCTTGAACGTGACGGACGCACCTCCGGAGCATCCGGATCTATCCATGTTTTCTTCGCTGAAATAGGATTTTTCCGAGATTCGGCGTATGTGCTGCAATGCATATCGCACATCCTTTTCGGTCAAGATCACATCGTCGCAATCGAGCCAGTTCTTGTCTTCCCAAGAAGAGCCGCCTGAGGGCTCGATGATTTCGATTCTCTGTACATGCCTGACTGGGTATCTGGCATCGGCTGCATGAGCCGTGGAGACCAGAGTCATAGCGATTACCGAAATCATCGCGCAAGAGATCGTGCCGACGTGATTCATGGCGGGAGCCTGCCCTGTTTTTTCAACTCCTTGAGCCGCCGTTCCGTGGCGCGATCCAGGGCATCTCGGAGCAGGTCCATCTTGCGTTTGTTGCAGGGTGGGCAGTCGTAGAAGCTCTCAGAAATGCTCTTGGGCTTGAGCGTTTCGGTGGCTTCGAAGATGTTGATGAATCCGGTCGGTTCAACTCCGATGACGATGAGCTTGCCGTTGTGGAACCTGACCGACGCGCTCCCTGCGCAGCCTGTTCTTTCCCTGTCCTCGCTGAAGAATGCCTTCCTCGAGATCCTGCGTATGTGCTGCAACGCATATCGCACGTCTTCCTCGGTCAGGACCACATCGTCGCAATCGAGCCAGTTCTTGCTCGCCCAGGAGGAACTTTCAGATGGCGAGATGATGTCGATTTTCTGGATGGTCTTGACGGGGTATCTGGCATCGCCCGCATACAGCGAGGAAACCATGGTCATGGCCATCGCGGAGATGGCAATCCGAGAACGCATGCGAATGGGATTCATGGTGTCATTTTCCAGTTCGCACCTTCCGCTTCGGTCAGGTTTTTTCGGCTCACGTCCGGATGCTTGAAGATCTCGCTGGGCGACAGCTGCATGGAATCTTGAAGCGCTCCAACAAGCCATGTCAGAGCTCGGTTCTGTGCCTCAGTCGGCGTGGGATAGATACCAAACCATCCGCGTAACTCTTCGGGAGTCCAGCCCCTTGGTCTGGGTGGCGGTGTGAATCCCTTCGGCAGCTCCGCTCGGCCGACCATCTCGATACCTATGGCCTCCATATTGCTCGGATAGCGTTCACCAGGAGCCTTCAGCATCTCGATGCGGTGTACCCCCTTTGCCTTCAGTCCTTCATAGTCCCTGGCCTTGCATTTCCCCACAAGCAGGCATCTCGCCTTCAGCGGGCCCACATGGTTGGCACGCTGATAGATGGCGGCAGTCTGGTAGATGGTGCCGTCCTTGTCGATCAGGAAGTGCGCCCCATTGGCCTTCGGGTTCCTGTAGCTATTGAGCGAAGACTGGGCCGTGTTGGCATCGGTCTGGTGCACGACGATGCCGGTGATGGCGGCGGTCCGCTTTCCTCTCTCGATGGCGGGGCTGCGCGCATTCCTGACGCGCGCATGGATGAGCATTCCGTCCTTGTTGATTTCGACAAGCATGTGAGTCCCGGGGTTGCGTTGAATGGCAGCGGGCATTGCGCTGCGGCTCCATCCCGTTTGAGGGAGGGTCAACGGCCACCTTAAGGTGGATAGGCTCAATCAATGGGCATGCCACGATAGGGAAAATGGTGTTCCTAGGACTGGTGCGGCCTTCTGGAGCGGTGGGCTCGCAAATGAAAAAAGCCCCATGCAAAGGCATGGGGCTTTTGGGTGCCGGGCCGCTGAGGCTCGGACCTGCGATCAGCGCTGGCCGATCGGCTTGACGTCGCGGGACACGGAGCCCGTGAACAGCTGGCGGGGACGGCCGATCTTGTACTCGGGGTCGGCCATCTGCTCGTTGAGCTGGGCGATCCAGCCCACGGTGCGGGCCAGGGCGAAGATGCCGGTGAACAGGTTCACGGGCACGCCGATGGCGCGCTGCACGATGCCGGAGTAGAAGTCCACGTTCGGGTAGAGCTTGCGCTGCACGAAGTAGTCATCTTCCAGGGCGATCTTCTCGACTTCCTTGGCCAGGGCGAACAGGGGGTCCTTTTCCAGGCCCAGTTCGGCCAGCACTTCATTGCAGGTTTCCTGCATGAGCTTGGCGCGGGGGTCGTAGTTCTTGTAGACGCGGTGGCCGAAGCCCATCAGCTTGACGCCGCTGTTCTTGTCCTTGACCTGTTCCATGAACTCGCCGACCTTGGCAACGCCGCCGTTGGCCTGCAGGTATTCCAGCATGTTCAGGCAGGCTTCGTTGGCGCCGCCGTGGGCAGGACCCCACAGGCAGGCCACGCCGGCCGAGATGGCGGCGAAGGGGTTGGTGCCCGACGAGCCGCACAGGCGCACGGTGGAGGTGGAGGCGTTTTGCTCGTGGTCTGCGTGCAGGATGAAGATGCGGTCCAGCGCGCGCTCGACCACGGGGTTCACCTTGAACTCCTCGCAGGGGTTGCCGAACATCATGCGCATGAAGTTGCCGGCGTAGCTCAGGTCGTTCTTGGGGTACATGTACGGCGCACCGATGCCGTACTTGTAGGCCATGGAGACCAGCGTGGGCATCTTGGCGATCAGGCGGATCGCGGCGATGTCGCGGTGCTCGGCGTTGTTGATGTCCATGTTGTCGTGGTAGAAGGCCGACATGCCGCCGACCAGACCCGTCAGGACGGCCATGGGGTGGGCGTCACGGCGGAAACCACGCAGGAAGAACTGCATCTGCTCGTTGACCATGGTGTGCTTGGTCACGCGCTCGACGAAGTCGGCCTTCTCAGACTCGTTGGGCAGCTCGCCGTACAGCAGCAGGTAACAGGTCTCGAGGTAGTCGCAGTTCTTGGCCAGCTGCTCGATGGGGTAGCCACGGTACAGCAGCTCGCCCTTGTCGCCATCGATGTAGGTGATGGCGGACTGGCACGAGGCGGTAGAGAGGAAGCCCGGGTCATAGGTGAACATGCCGGTCTGCGCGTACAGCTTGCGGATGTCCACCACGTCGGGACCGACGTTGCCCTGGTAGACGGGCAGCTCGACGCTGGGAGCGCCGTTGCTGAATGACAGCGTTGCTTTGTTGTCTGCGAGTTTCATTTCCAAACTTCCTTCTCTAGATTGCCTAGCCTACTAGCGGGAGAGAACCGGGCTTGCGCTTGCGCACCAGTTCCAGAACTTCCCTGATTTCTTGGGTATCGAGTTCACCTTCAGGCTCCTTGCGGCGCAAGAAGAGGTCCATCAGGTCGTTGTCTGCCAGGTCCATCAAGGCAGACAGACCGCTCGCGTGTCTCCGCGTGAGCTGGTCTCCGTAGGTGGCGAAGAACTGCGCGATGAACAGGTCGTTCTCGACCAGGCCACGCCGGCAGCGCCAGCGCAGCAGGTCTCGCTCGCGTTCGTCGAGCAGAGTATTCGTCATGGTCATCAGATGGCCCGGCGGACCATCAGTTCCTTGATCTTGCCAATGGCCTGCGTGGGGTTCAGGTGCTTGGGGCACACGTCCACGCAGTTCATGATGGTGTGGCAACGGAAGAGGCGGTACGGATCTTCCAGGTTGTCAAGGCGGTCACCCGTGGCCTCGTCGCGGCTGTCCGCGATGAAGCGGTAGGCCTGCAGCAGGCCGGCCGGGCCCACGAACTTGTCGGGGTTCCACCAGAAGCTGGGGCAGCTGGTGGAGCAGCTGGCGCACAGAATGCACTCGTACAGGCCGTTGAGCTCTTCGCGCTCTTCAGGCGACTGCAGGCGTTCCTTGGTGGGAGACGCGAAGCTGTCGTTCTGCAGGTACGGCTTGATCGAGTGGTACTGCTTGAAGAACTGCGTCATGTCCACGATCAGGTCGCGGATCACGGGCAGGCCGGGCAGGGGCTTGAGAACGATGTCGCCCTGCAGGGTCTTCATGTTCGTCAGGCAGGCCAGGCCGTTCTTGCCATTGATGTTCATCGCGTCCGAGCCGCACACGCCTTCGCGGCAGGAGCGGCGGAACGAGATGGAGGGGTCCATCTCCTTGAGCTTGACCAGGGCGTCCAGCAGCATGCGCTCGTGGCCGTCCAGCTCGACCTCGACGGTCTGCATGTAGGGCTTGGCATCCTTGTCCGGGTCGTAGCGGTAGATCTTGAAAGTGCGCTTCATTTGTCTGTTCTCTCGTGGGCTGCTGGATTAGAACGTGCGGACCTTGGGCGGCACGCTGTCCACCGTGAGGGGCTTCAGGTTCACGGGCTTGTAGTCCAGGCTGTTGGTGGCGCTGTACCACAGGGTGTGCTTGAGCCATTCCTTGTCATTGCGGCCCAGCGGGAACTCGGCGTGGTCGGCAGGATGCTCGTAGTCGTACACGGTGTGGGCGCCGCGGCATTCGTGGCGGGCAGCGGCCGAGATCATGGTGGCCTGGGCCACTTCGATCAGGTTGTCCACTTCCAGCGCTTCCATGCGGGCGGTGTTCCAGACCTTGGACTTGTCCTTGAGGGTCACGGAGCCCACGCGTTCGCGGATGGCGTTGATCTTGACTTCGCCTTCGTCCATGCTCTTTTGCGTGCGGAACACGCCGGCATGCTGCTGCATGGTGGCGCGGATGTCGCCAGCCAGGTCCTGGGCGTAGGTGCCTTCCTTGGAGTCGTCGAGCTGGTTCAGGCGCGTGAGCGTGCGCTCGGAGCCATCGGCCGGCACGGCCTTGTGGTCGCCGAAGCCGTTGACGAACTGCACGATGTGCTTGCCGGCCGACTTGCCGAAGACCAGCAGGTCCAGCAGCGAGTTCGTGCCCAGGCGGTTGGCGCCGTGCACCGACACGCAGGAGCATTCGCCCACGGCATAGAGGCCATTGACCACGTTGTTCTGCTGGCCGTCCCACACCACGACCTGGCCGTTGATGTTGGTGGGAATGCCGCCCATCTGGTAGTGGATGGTGGGCACCACGGGAATCGGTTCCTTGGTGATGTCCACGTTGGCGAAGTTGTGGCCGATCTCTTCCACCGAAGGCAGGCGCTTGCGGATGGTGTCTGCACCCAGGTGGTCCAGCTTCATCAGGATGTAGTCCTTGTTGGGACCACAGCCACGGCCTTCCTTGATTTCCTGGTCCATGGAGCGGGACACGAAGTCACGCGGTGCCAGATCCTTCAGCGTGGGAGCGTAGCGCTCCATGAAGCGTTCGCCTTCGCTGTTGAGCAGGATGGCGCCTTCGCCACGGCAGCCTTCGGTCAGCAGCACGCCCGCGCCGGCCACGCCGGTGGGGTGGAACTGCCAGAACTCCATGTCCTGCAGCGGGATGCCTGCGCGTGCAGCCATGCCCAGGCCGTCGCCGGTGTTGATGAAGGCATTGGTCGATGCCTGGAAGATGCGGCCTGCGCCACCCGTGGCCAGCAGCACGGCCTTGGCGTGCAGCTCGTACAGGTCGCCGGTTTCCAGTTCGATGGCGGTCACGCCGACCACGTCGCCCTGGGTGTTGCGGATCAGGTCCAGCGCCATCCACTCCACGAAGAAGTTGGTCTTGGACTTGACGTTCTGCTGGTACAGCGTGTGCAGCATGGCGTGGCCGGTACGGTCGGCTGCGGCGCAGGCGCGCTGCACGGGCTTTTCACCGTAGTTGGCCGTGTGGCCGCCGAAGGGACGCTGGTAGATGGTGCCGTCGGGGTTGCGGTCGAACGGCATGCCGAAGTGTTCCAGCTCGATCACGACGTTGGGCGCTTCGCGGCACATGAACTCGATCGCATCCTGGTCGCCGAGCCAGTCGGAGCCCTTGATGGTGTCGTAGAAGTGGTAGTGCCAGTTGTCCTCGCTCATGTTGCCCAGCGAAGCGGACACGCCGCCCTGCGCAGCCACGGTGTGCGAGCGCGTGGGGAAGACCTTGGACAGCGAGGCCACGGACAGGCCGGCGCGCGACAGTTCCAGCGCGGCACGCAGGCCGGAGCCGCCAGCGCCGACGATGACGACGTCAAACTTGCGCTTGGTGATGTTTGCTTTGGAGTAGCTCATTCTTAACCTTCAATCGTGGAGACCGCGTCTCTATCAGATACGCCACAGGATCTGGATGCCCCAGCCGGCGCAGCCGACGAGCCAGACCAGGGTGAAAACGTTCAGCACCAGGCGCAGGCCCACGGGCTTGACGTAGTCCATCCAGATGTCGCGCACGCCGACCCAGACGTGCCAGGCCAGCGAGACGATCACGGCGAAGGTCAGGAACTTCATCCACTGCGGGGCAAAGATGCCGGCCCACAGGTCATAGCCGACGGAGCCGGTGCTGAAGATCAGCTTGGCCAGCAGCACGATGGTGAACAGTGCCATCAGCACGCCGGTGACGCGCTGCACCATCCAGTCGCGGATGCCGTAGTGCGCACCGACCACGGTGCGCTTGGAGCCGTAATTCACGGACATGGTTCTTTTTCCTTATCGTGAGGGAGAGATCGTGAATCAGTACAGGCCGAACAGCTTGGCACCCAGGATCAGGGTCAGGCCAACGCTCAGGACCAGCACCACCAGGGCCGAGGACTTGCCGAACTGCTTGTTGACGGCGTGGTGGTTCACATCCATGAACAGGTGGCGGACGCCGGCGCAAAAGTGGTGCAGGTAGGCCCAGATCAATGCCAGGCACACGAGCTTGAGGAACCATCCGAAGGGACCCGCGAAAACCGAGGTGAAGCCGTCGAAGGAGATCTCCGAAGTCAGCGACATGTCCATCATCCACAGGATGAAAGGCAGCAGGATGAACATCAGCAGGCCGCTGATGCGGTGCAGGATGGACACGATGCCGGCCGGCGGCAACCGGTAGGTGGGGAGGTCCTTGAAGAAGTTGATGTTGCGGAACTCTGGCCGCTTTTTGGCTTGCTCAGTCATGGCAGGGTACTTTCGTGGATGTAACTGCTTCGTAATCGCTCAGGGGCGGCGATGCAAAATTCTATTGCAATGCAATAAAAACAGCTTTGCTGGGAATTGCGTATTTTCGCCCGCTTCTCTGGGGAACGGATCGTTCAGCTCAGCGCGTTGCGGTAGTGATGGGTGTCGGTGCGGTACAGGCCACGGCGTAACTCCATGGGAACATCGTTGTATGTGTAAGCGGTGCGCTCCACGCTCAGCAGGGGCGTGGTGCTGGGGACATCTAGCAGCAGGGCCTGTTCTGCCTCGGGCAGGACGGCGCGGATCTTTTCGTCGGCGCGCACCATGCGCACGCCGTAGTCCAGCTCGAACATGGCGTAGGTGGGGCCCTGGTAGGCGGACATCTGCTCGGCGGTCAGGCCCTTGAAGGCGTGGCCCGGCAGCCAGATGTCTTCCAAAATGGTCGGGATTGCGGAGAACGACAGCACGCGGCGCACATGCATCACGGCATCGCCGCTGCGCAGCGCCAGGCCGCGCGCCACGTCCGCCGATGCGCGCAGGCGCCGGCAGTCGATGATGCGGCGCTCGGCACGGCCCTCGCCCTGCTGGTCGCCGCCGTCGGGCTGCAGCTTGAGAAAGCGGTACTGCACATGCTGGGCCGCGTGGGTGGCCACGAAGGTGCCCTTGCCCTGGCGGCGCATCACCAGGTTCTCCGCGGCCAGCTCGTCGATGGCCTTGCGCACCGTGCCCTGGCTCACGCGAAAGCGCGCGGCCAGCTCCATCTCGCTGGGAATCAGTTCGCCGGGCCGCCATTCGCCTGCTTCAAGGCTCTGCAGTATCAGTCCCTTGATCTGCTGATACAAAGGGCTGAAGGCCGGGGTCGATGCGCCCGCGCCGATGGTGGGAGCGGCGTTGTCTGAGGCGAGGGGAGGCAGGACTGGCATGGAAAAGTTCGGGGTGGGGAGGCTCCCGGCGACGCAGATGAAAGACTTGGAAACAGACGTCGATCATATCTTATATAAGACATAAGACAAATTGACCGGGCTTCGAAATCGGGAGTACACTTTCGCGTTGTTTGCGGAGCACGGGCTGCTGGTTTCTGACGCTGGTGCGACCTGGCGCCGATAACACCTGATTTTTTCCCCATCCCTGGAGTTTCATCATGAGCAAGAAGCCCGTTCGTGTCGCCGTCACCGGTGCCGCCGGTCAAATTGGTTACGCCCTGCTGTTCCGCATCGCCTCCGGCGAAATGCTGGGTAAGGACCAGCCCGTCATTCTGCAACTGCTGGAGATTCCCGACGAGAAGGCCCAGAACGCGCTCAAGGGCGTGATCATGGAACTCGAAGACTGCGCCTTCCCCCTGCTGGCCGGCATCGAAGCCCACTCCGACCCCCTGCAAGCCTTCAAGGACACCGACTACGCCCTGCTGGTCGGCGCGCGTCCCCGCGGCCCCGGCATGGAACGTGCCGACCTGCTGGCTGCCAACGCACAGATCTTCACGGCCCAGGGCAAGGCGCTGAACGCCGCTGCCTCGCGCAACGTGAAGGTGCTGGTCGTCGGCAACCCCGCCAACACCAACGCCTACATCGCCATGAAGTCGGCTCCGGACCTGCCGGCCAAGAACTTCACCGCCATGCTGCGCCTGGACCACAACCGCGCTGCATCGCAGCTGGCTGCCAAGGCCGGCTTCAAGGTGGGCGACATCCGCAAGCTGACCGTCTGGGGCAACCACTCGCCCACGATGTACGCCGACTACCGCTTCGCTACCGTCAACGGTGAAAGCGTCAAGGCCAAGATCAACGACCAGGCCTGGAACAAGGACGTGTTCCTGCCCACCGTCGGCAAGCGTGGCGCCGCCATCATTGCTGCTCGTGGCCTGTCCTCGGCTGCCTCGGCTGCCAACGCTGCCATCGACCACATGCGCGACTGGGCCCTGGGCTCGGGCGGCGAATGGGTCACCATGGGCGTGCCCTCCAACGGCGAATACGGCATCCCCGCCGGCATCGTCTTCGGCTTCCCGGTCACCACCGAGAACGGCGAGTACAAGATCGTCGAAGGCCTGGAAATCGACGCCTTCTCGCAAGAGTGCATCGACAAGACCCTGGCCGAGCTGCAAGGCGAACAGGACGGCGTCAAGCACCTGCTGTAAGCCGCCGGCAAGCCATGCTCGACTGGAATCCCGCGCTTTACCTGCGTTTCGCCAATGAGCGTACGCGCCCCGCAGCCGAGCTGCTGGCGCGTGTGCCCTTGGCCCAGGCCCGCCATGTGGTGGACCTGGGATGCGGGCCGGGCAATTCCACCGAGCTGCTTGCACAGCGCTATGCCGGTGCCACGATCACCGGCATAGACAACTCCCAGGCGATGCTGGCCACCGCGCGCCAGCATCTGCCTGAGGCCCGCTTCGCGCTGGCCGACATTGCTTCCTGGACGCCCGCCCCCGGCGAGAGCGCTCCCGACCTGATTTATGCCAATGCCTCCCTCCAGTGGGTGGGGGAGCATGAAACGCTGATACCCCGCCTGTTCGCCCAACTGGCGCCAGGGGGCGTGCTGGCGATACAGATGCCCGACAACCGGCAGGAAGCCACGCACCGCGTGATGCGCGAGATCGCCAGCCTGCCCAAGTTTGCCGCCTACATCGGCGATGCCGCCAAGGTGCGGGCCGACATCCTGCCCATCCGCAGCTACTACGACCTGCTGGCCGGTCCGCAGGAGCAGGCCGGCGTCGAGGCCGGCGCCGTCGATGTCTGGCACACCGTCTACCAGCATCCGATGGACTCGGCCGGCGCCATCGTCCAGTGGCTGCGCGGCACCGGCCTCAAGCCCTTCGTCGAAGGGCTGCCCGAAGCCCTGCAGGCCGACTTCCTCACCGAATACGAAAACCGCGTGGACGCCGCCTACGGCGTGCGCGCCGACGGCCGGCGCCTGCTGGCCTTCCCCCGCCTGTTCATCGTCGCCCAGCGCAAGCCATGACCGCCGCCACGTCCACACCCTCTCGCGCACACCCGGCCCAGGTGCTGCTCGATGCGCAGGGCGGTGCCCTGCACCTGCCCGTCTGTGACCACTACAGCGGCGTGGAAGTGCGCATGCGCAAGAGTCTGCAGCTGCAGGCCGAGATGATGGCCGAGTTCGGCACCTGCGTCTTCGACGTCACGCTGGACTGCGAAGATGGCGCCCCCGTGGGCCAGGAGGCGGCCCATGCGCGCCTGGTGGCCTCGCTGGCGCGCGATGCCGCGCCCGGTGCCCGCGTGGCTGCGCGCGTGCATGCCGTGGACCACGCCAGCTTCGCGCAGGACCTGGACATCATCGTCGGCGAGGCCGGCGACCGCCTGTGCCACCTCATGCTGCCCAAGGTGGAAAGCGTGGACGACGTGCTGCTGGCCGAGCGGCATCTGGGTCGCCTGGGCTGCCGCGAACTGCCGCTGCATGTGCTCATCGAGTCGCCCGCCGCCGTGCACCGTGCCTTCGACATTGCCGCGCACCCGCGCGTGCAGAGCATTTCCTTCGGCCTGATGGACTTCGTCTCGGCCCATGGCGGCGCGATTCCTGCCTCGGCCATGGGCTCGGCCGGCCAGTTCGACCATCCGCTGGTCGTGCGTGCCAAGCTGGAGATCGCAGCTGCCTGCCACGCGCACGGCAAGGTGCCTTCGCACTGCGTGGTCACCGAGTTCAGGAATCCACAGGCGCTGCAGGCCGCTGCCACACAGGCGTCACGGCGGCTCGGCTATACCCGCATGTGGAGCATCCACCCGGACCAGATCCGTCCCATCCTCGCCGCCTTCGCGCCCCAGGCCGACGAAGTGGCGCAGGCCGCACAAATACTTACCGCCGCCGAGGCCGCCGATTGGGCGCCCGTCAGCGTGGATGGTGTATTACATGACCGGGCGAGCTACCGCTATTTCTGGCAGTTGCTCACACGTGCCCACCAGACCGGCCAGGCGCTGCCCCCACAGGTGCAGCCCTGGTTTGCATCAGAATCACTTGCTTAGCCCACACCGGGAATTTGCAGGAGCCCAACGTATGAAGACAGCTATCGCCTCCATCCTGATCGCAGCCCCCTTGCTGGCCATGGGCCTGGGTGCCAGCGCCGCCGAGCCCGCCACCGCAAAGAAGGCACCGGCCAAGGCCGCTGCCAAGCCTGCGGCCAAGAAGGCCCCCGCCAAGAAGGCCACCACGGCCAAGGCCGCTGCCGGCGCTGCCGCCGTCGGCGGTGCGGCCGCCGTCGCAACTGCTGCCCAACAGCCGCTGTCCGCCGAAGACCTGGCCATTTCCGAGCGCGTGCACACCGGCCGCATCCCCTGCGAGCTGGGCGCCTTCGTCAATGTGACGGCCGACCAAGCCAACCCGGGTTACTTCAACATCGACGGCAAGGGCTTCAAGTACCACATGTCGCCCGTCAAGACCTCGACCGGCACCGTGCGCCTGGAAGACAAGCATGCCGGCGCCGTCTGGCTGCAGATCGCCAACAAATCGATGCTCATGAACCAGAAGGTCGGCCAGCGCCTGGCCGACGAATGCATGAGCCCCGATCAGCTTCAGGTGGCCGAGGCCATCAAGAAGAACCCGCCTCCCAGCCTGCTGGAAGCACCCAAGCCCGCCGGCCAGTAATCCAGGCCCGGACCTGAGCGTCCCGCAAGCAGCCCCACTTTAGAAAACCATGGAGAGAGAATCATGTTGAAAGCCTACCGTGACCACGTGGCCGAACGCGCCGCGCTCGGTATCCCCCCGCTGCCGCTGGAAGCCAAGCAGGTTGCCGAACTGATCGAGCTGATCAAGAACCCGCCCGCTGGCGAGGACGCCTTCCTGCTCGACCTGCTCACGCACCGCGTTCCTCCGGGCGTGGACGATGCCGCCAAGGTCAAGGCCAGCTTCCTGGCAGCCGTGGCCCACGGTGACATCCAGGTGGCTCTCATCTCCAAGGCCAAGGCCACCGAGCTGCTGGGCACCATGGTGGGTGGCTACAACGTGCATCCCCTGATCGAGCTGCTGGACGACGCCGAAGTCGCCGGTGTGGCCGCCGATGCGCTGAAGAAGACGCTGCTGATGTTCGACTTCTTCAACGACGTGGCCACCAAGGCCAAGGCCGGCAACGCCAAGGCCCAGGAAGTCATGAAGAGCTGGGCTGACGCCGAGTGGTTCACCTCGCGCCCCGAAGTGGACAAGAAGATCACCGTCACCGTCTTCAAGGTGCCCGGCGAGACCAACACCGACGACCTGTCGCCCGCGCCCGATGCCTGGAGCCGTCCGGACATCCCGCTGCACTACCTGGCCATGCTCAAGAACACCCGTCCCGACGCGGCCTTCAAGCCCGAGGAAGACGGCAAGCGCGGCCCGATGCAGTTCATCGACGACCTCAAGAAGAAGGGCCACCTGGTCGCCTACGTGGGCGACGTGGTCGGCACCGGCTCCTCGCGCAAGTCGGCCACCAACTCCATCGTCTGGGCCACGGGCCAGGACATCCCCTTCGTGCCCAACAAGCGCTTCGGCGGCGTGACCCTGGGCGGCAAGATCGCTCCCATCTTCTTCAACACGCAGGAAGATTCGGGCTCGCTGCCCATCGAAGTCGATGTCACCAAGCTGGAGATGGGCGACGTCATCGACGTGCTGCCCTATGACGGCAAGCTGGTCAAGAACGGCGAAACCGTCGCCGAGTTCCAGCTCAAGAGCGACGTGCTGTTCGACGAAGTGCGCGCCGGCGGCCGCATCAACCTGATCATCGGCCGCTCGCTGACCGCCAAGGCCCGCGAATTCCTGGGCCTGTCTGCCTCCACCGTGTTCCGCCTGCCCCAGGCGCCCGCTGCTTCGAACGCCGGCTTCACGCTGGCCCAGAAGATGGTCGGCCGCGCCGTCGGCCTGCCGGAAGGCCAGGGCGTGCGCCCCGGTACCTACTGCGAGCCGCGCATGACCACCGTGGGTTCGCAGGACACCACCGGCCCCATGACCCGCGACGAGCTCAAGGACCTGGCCTGCCTGGGCTTCTCGGCCGACATGGTCATGCAGTCCTTCTGCCACACGGCCGCCTACCCCAAGCCCGTGGACGTCAAGACGCACCGCGAGCTGCCTGCCTTCATCAGCAACCGCGGCGGCGTGGCCCTGCGTCCCGGTGACGGCGTGATCCACTCCTGGCTCAACCGCCTGCTGCTGCCCGACACCGTGGGCACGGGCGGCGACTCGCACACGCGCTTCCCCATCGGCATCTCCTTCCCCGCAGGTTCCGGCCTGGTGGCCTTCGGCGCCGCCACGGGCGTGATGCCCCTGGACATGCCCGAGTCCGTGCTCGTGCGCTTCAAGGGCGAAATGCAGCCCGGCGTCACCCTGCGTGACCTCGTGCATGCCATTCCCCTGTACGCCATCAAGGCAGGCGCACTGACCGTGGCCAAGGCCGGCAAGAAGAACATCTTCTCGGGCCGCATCCTGGAAATCGAAGGTCTGCCCGACCTGAAGGTGGAACAGGCCTTCGAGCTGTCCGACGCCTCGGCCGAGCGCTCGGCTGCCGGCTGCACGATCAAGCTCAACCCCGAGCCGATCAAGGAGTACCTGACCTCGAACATCGTTCTGATGAAGAACATGATCGCCGACGGCTACGCCGACGCCAAGACGCTGCAGCGCCGCATCGAGAAGGTCGAAGCCTGGCTGGCCAAGCCCGACCTGCTCGAAGCCGACAAGGACGCCGAATACGCTGCCGTGTTCGAGATCGACCTGGCCGACATCAAGGAACCCATCGTCTGCTGCCCCAACGATCCCGATGACGCCAAGTTCCTGTCCGAAGTGGCCGGCACCAAGATCGATGAAGCCTTCATCGGTTCGTGCATGACCAACATCGGCCACTTCCGCGCAGCAGCCAAGCTGCTGGGCGGCCAGCGCGACATCCCCGTCAAGCTGTGGGTGGCTCCGCCCACCAAGATGGACCAGAACGAGCTGATCAAGGAAGGTCACTACGCCGCCTTCGGCACGGCCGGTGCCCGCACCGAAATGCCGGGCTGCTCGCTGTGCATGGGCAACCAGGCCCAGGTCCGCGAAGGCGCGACGGTGATCTCCACCTCGACCCGCAACTTCCCCAACCGCCTGGGCAAGAACACCAACGTGTTCCTGGGCTCGGCCGAGCTGGCCGCCATCGCATCGCGCCTGGGCAAACTGCCCACCAAGGAGGAATACCTCAAGGAAATGGGCGTGATCGATGCCGACAAGTCCAGCGTCTACCGCTACATGAACTTCGACCAGATCGAAGAGTACGCGGACGTGGCCAGGGGCGTGAGCGCCTGAGTCCGGCCTGATCCGGCTCCATGAGCAAAGCCCGCTTCGGCGGGCTTTGCTGCTTTCTGGCTCTGTACTTTCCGGTTTACGCAGTCTGCTTCAACCGCCCCAGCACCTCCTGCGTCTGCGCATCCGCCGGAAAGAACGACTCCACGGCCAGCTCCTGCAGGGTCACATCCACCGGCGTGCCGAAGATGGTGATGGTGCTGATGAAGTTCAGGCGGCCATGGTCGGTGTCCAGCGCGAAGGGCACGGCGATGTGGCTGGCAGGTGCTGCGCCATGTGAGTCCGCTTCATCTTCCTTGAACGGGTAGGCGGCAATCTCGTCGTGCAGCGCCTGCAACTGTGCATCCGACGTGGCGGCAATCTGCTGCTGCAGGCGGTGCAGCAGATGCGCGCGCCAATGGGCTGCGTTGGCCAGGCGCGGGCCCAGGCCTTCGGGGTGCAGGCTCAGGCGCAGCACATTGACGGGCGGCTCCAGCAGCCAGGGCGCCACGCCGGCCAGCAGCAGCGGCACGATGGCGTTTGCGGCCACCAGGTTCCAGTGCCGGTCCACGGCCAGGGCGGGATTGGGTTCGTGGCCCTTGAGCACCAGGTCCACGGCCTGGCGCGCGGCGGCCAGGTCCGGGTGGTCCAGCGGCCGGGCCTGGTACATGGGCGCATAGCCTGCGGCCACCAGCAGCGCGTTGCGCTCGCGCAGTGGCACGCCCAGGCGCTCGACCAGGCGCAGCACCATCTCGCGGCTGGGTTGGGCGCGGCCGGTTTCCACATAGCTCAGGTGGCGCGTGGAGATCTCGGCTTCCAGCGCCAGGCCCTGCTGGCTCAGGCGGCGGTGCTGGCGCCAGTGGCGCAGATGGTCGCCGAAGGGCGAGCGCGCGGACGGGGGATGGGCGGTGGAGGTCATGGCCCGCATCGTAGCGGCGGGGCCGGCGTGGCGGCCATGACCTGCGAGGTTATCGACCCTGTGCAGCCTGCGGCGGACCATGCAGTCCATGGCATGCACGGTGTGTGCCTGTTGCTCTCAAGGAGTTCGCCATGTCGATGTTCGCTTCCCCCCGTTTCCTGCCCCGCGTGATGTGGGCCGATGCTGCTTCCTGCGCCGCCTCGGGCGCCTTGCAACTGGTGGCGGGGCAGCCGCTGTCGGATGTGACGGGGTTGCCTCTGGCGCTGCTGCAGTCCACAGGCTGGTTTTTGCTGGGCTATGCGCTGCTGGCTGCGTGGATGGCGGCGCGCTCGCCTGTGCCGCGGCGGTTGATCGGGCTGGTGGTTGTGGGGAATTTCGGGTGGGCTGTGGGCTGTGTTGCGCTGTTGGCGTTTGGTGGGTTGGGGGTGTCTGCCTGGGGGG
>NZ_LFJT01000061.1:0-38358 GCF_001682645.1 Delftia sp. JD2 | reverse complement strand
ACCAATCCCACGAACCCCACCAATCCGACCAACCCCACGGATCCTACGAACCCGACCAACCCCACCAATCCCACGGATCCGACGAACCCGACCAACCCGACCAACCCGACCAATCCCACGGACCCCACCAATCCGACGGATCCCACGGACGGCCACGGCCTGATCACCTCCGTGCAGGACGTGGTGGGTGCGCTGTCCGGTGGCACGGTCGCCGGCCCGGTGGGCAACCTGATCGATACGCTGGTCAATCCCGGCAGCGGCACGCTGTCCGGGGTGACAGGCCTGCTGGAGAGCCTGACCAGCACCAATGGCGGGCCGCTGGGCGTGCTGACCGAGCTGGTGGACGGCCTGGTCAATATCCAGAATCAGGGCCTGGAGCCCCTGATCAGCACGCTCAATGAGCTGCTCAAGGGCCTGGACGAAGCGGGTTCCGGCGGCTCCATCGGCACGGTAGTGGACAACGTGCTCGGCGGTCTGCTCGACGAAGACGGTGCGCTGGGCGGCCTGCTGGCCGGCGTGGGTGGACTGCTGGGCGGCCTGGTGGGCGGCGGAACGGGCAATCCTCCCGGCACGCCTGACAGCGGCGTGGTCACCTCCGTGCAGGACGTCGTGGACGGCCTGCTGGGCGGCACCGTGGCGGCCCCCGTGGGCCAGTTGCTCGATGCGCTGACCAATCCCACGGACGGACTGCTGTCCACCGTGACCGGCGCGCTGGAGAACCTGACCAATGTCGAGGGCGGCCCGCTGGGCGTGCTGACCGAGCTGGTCAACGGCCTCACCCAGGTGGACGGCGAAGGCCTGGCCCCGGTGATCGGCACGCTCAACGAGCTGATTGCCGGTCTGGGCAACGGCCTGGGCGAAGATGGGCTGGGCGGACTGGTCGGCAGCCTGCTGGGCGGCCTGGTGCCCGGTGGCGGCACGGGCGGTGGCACGGGTGAAGGCCTGGTCACCACGGTGCAGGATGTGGTGGACGGCCTGCTTGGCGGCACCGTCGCAGCCCCTGTGGGCCAACTGCTGGATGCGCTTACCAATCCCACCGATGGAACGGCCTCGGTCGTCACCGGCCTGCTGGAAGGCCTGACCAGCGTGGACGGCGGCCCCCTGGGCGTGCTGACCGAACTGGTCAATGGCCTGACCCAGGTCGATGGCCAGGCCCTGCAGCCGGTGATCGGCACCCTCAACGGCCTGATTGCCGGCCTGGGCAGCGGACTGGGCGAGGGCGGCATCGGCGAGCTGGTGGACGGCCTGCTGGGCGGCCTGATCCCCGGCGGCACGGGCGGCGGCAGCGGCGACGGCCTGGTCACCACGGTCCAGGACGTGGTGGACGGCCTGCTCGGCGGCACCGTCGCAGCCCCTGTGGGCCAACTGCTGGACGCGCTGGCCAATCCCACCGATGGCACGGCCTCGGTCGTGACCGGCCTGCTGGAAGGCCTGACCAGCGTGGACGGCGGCCCTCTGGGCGTGCTGACCGAACTGGTCAATGGCCTGACCCAGGTGGACGGCCAGGCCCTGCAGCCGGTGATCGGCACCCTCAACGGCCTGATTGCCGGCCTGGGCAGCGGCCTGGGTGAAGGCGGCATTGGCGAGCTGGTCAGCGGTCTGCTGGGTGGCGATGGCGGCCTGCTGGGCGGCGTGCTTGGCGATGACGGCCTGGTCGGCGGTCTGTTGGGCGGCGATGGTGGCCTGCTGGGCGGTGTCCTTGGCGGCGATGGAGGCCTGCTGGGTGGCGTGCTTGGCGAAGACGGCCTGGTTGGCGGTCTGCTGGGCGGCGATGGCGGCCTGCTGGGTGGCGTCCTTGGCGAAGACGGCCTCGTCGGCGGCCTGCTGGGCGGCCTGGTTCCGGGCGGCGGCACAGGCAGCGGCGACGGCCTTGTCACCACGGTGCAGGACACCGTTGGCGACCTGCTGGGCGGCACGGCCGGAGCGCCTGTGGGCCAGGTACTGGATGCGCTGATCGACCCCGGCACCGGCGCACTGTCCGTGGTCACGGGTCTGGTGGAAGGCGTGACCCAGGTCAACGGTGGTCCGCTGGGTGTGGTGACGGACCTGGCCAATGGCCTTACACAGGTCCCGGGCCAGGCACTGCAGCCGGTGATCGGCACCGTCAATGGCGTGCTGGCCGGCCTGACCGGCGGCGATGGCCTGCTGGGTGGTGTGGTCGGCGGCGACGGCGGCTTGCTGGGCGGCGTGCTCGGCGATGACGGCCTGGTCGGCGGTCTGCTGGGCGGTGACGGTGGCCTGCTGGGCGGCGTCCTTGGCGGCGATGGCGGCCTGCTGGGTGGCGTGCTCGGCGATGACGGCCTGGTCGGCGGTCTGCTGGGTGGCGACGGTGGCCTGCTGGGCGGTGTCCTTGGCGGCGATGGAGGCTTGCTGGGTGGCGTGCTTGGCGATGATGGCCTGGTCGGCGGTCTGCTGGGTGGCGACGGTGGCCTGCTGGGCGGCGTCCTTGGCGGCGATGGAGGCCTGCTGGGTGGCGTGCTTGGCGATGATGGCCTGGTCGGCGGTCTGCTGGGCGGCGACGGTGGCCTGCTGGGTGGCGTGCTTGGCGAAGACGGCCTGGTCGGCGGTCTGCTGGGCG
Organism: Delftia sp. JD2; assembly: GCF_001682645.1. NCBI lineage: Bacteria > Pseudomonadati > Pseudomonadota > Betaproteobacteria > Burkholderiales > Comamonadaceae > Delftia > Delftia sp. JD2. The sequence goes on along the minus strand of NZ_LFJT01000061.1, from coordinate 35,780 downwards.
GTCTGGTTCCGGGCGGCGGCACAGGCAGCGGCGACGGCCTTGTCACCACGGTGCAAAACACCGTTGGCGACCTGCTCGGCGGCACGGCCGGCGCCCCTGTGGGCCAGGTACTGGATGCGCTGATCGACCCCGGCACCGGCGCACTGTCCGTGGTCACGGGTCTGGTGGAAGGCGTGACCCAGGTCAACGGCGGTCCGCTGGGTGTGGTGACGGACCTGGCCAACGGTCTGACGCAGGTCCCGGGCCAGGCACTGCAGCCGGTGATCGGCACCGTCAACGGCGTGCTGGCCGGCCTGACGGGCGGCGATGGCCTGCTGGGTGGCGTGGTCGGCGGTGACGGCGGCCTGCTGGGTGGCCTCACGGGCGGACTGACGGGCGGCTCCGGTCTGGTCGGCGGCCTGCTCGACACGGTGGTGGGCGACAACGGCATCGTTGGCGGACTGCTGGGCGGCGACGACGGCCTGCTGGGCGGCCTCACTGGCGGTCTGACGGGCGGCTCCGGCCTGGTCGGCGGGCTGCTCGACACGGTGGTGGGCGACAACGGCATCGTTGGCGGACTGCTGGGCGGTGACGGCGGCCTGCTGGGTGGCCTCACGGGGGGCCTCACTGGCGGATCGGGCCTGGTCGGTGGCCTGCTGAACACCGTGACGGGCGACAACGGCGTCGTCAGCGGCGTGCTGGACACGGTGGCAGGCAACAACGGCATCGTCAGCGGCGTGCTCGACACCGTGGCCGGTGGCAGCGGCATCGTCAGCGGCGTGGTCAACACCGTGGCGGGTGACAACGGTGTCGTCAGCGGGCTGGTGAACACCGTGGCTGGTGATCACGGCATCGTCAGCGGCGTGGTCAATACCGTGGCGGGCGACAACGGTGTCGTCAGCGGGCTGGTCAATACCGTGGCCGGCGACAACGGTGTCGTCAGCGGGCTGGTGAACACCGTGGCTGGCGACAACGGAATCGTCAGCGGCGTGGTCAACACCGTGGCCGGCGACAACGGAATCGTCAGCGGCGTGGTCAACACCGTGGCCGGCAACAACGGCATCGTCAGCGGCCTGCTGGGTGGCGGCAGCAGCGGCGGCGGCCTGCTGGGCGGGCTGCTGGGGGGATCGTCCGGCGGCGGGCTGCTCGGTGGTCTGCTGGGTGGCACATCGCACGCGGCAGCGGCCTCGGTCGCCGAGCTGGATCCGATTGCCACCTCCATCAGCAGCCATGCCAGCAGCACGGCCGATGCAGCAGCCAGCGTGCTGACGCAGCAACTGCACCACAACACCCTGCTCTGAGCGGCCGCGGCGCCTGCGGGCGCCGCATCCATCCCCTGCGCCGCCGCCCCACGGTGGCGGCGCACGTCCCAGGAGATCCTCCATGTCACACACTTTCAGGCTGTGCACCATCGTGCTGCTGGCCGCAGGGCTGGCCGCCTGCGGATCCACCGCCACCACCAGCACGCAGCGTTCCGAGCACCACTACGCCTTCGGCAAGGCCCCGGCCCCGGCGCCGGCAAGCTCCGGCGTCGCGCCCGTGGTGGCCACCACGCAGGCCGACCAGCGCGGGCCCGCCAACGTCGCCCACATCGTCTACTTCGACTTCGACGCCTACACCATCCGCAACAGCGACCGGGCCATCGTGGAAAGCCATGCGCAGTGGCTGCGCAGCAATCCCGGGCGCTCGGTGATGCTGCGCGGCCATACGGACAGGCGCGGCGGCATCGAATACAACCTGGCGCTCGGCCAAAAGCGTGCCGACGCGGTGCGCAACAGCCTGCAGCTGCTGGGCGTGAACCCGGCCCGCGTGGAGTCCGTCAGCTACGGCAAGGAGCGGCTGGCCGACGAAGGCACGAGCGAAGAAGCCCACCAGCGCAACCGGCGCGTGGAATTCGACTACCGCTGAGCCGCCGCGCTCCGCTTCCGCCTGCCGCCGGGCCGCCATGAAGGAACAGATCCGCACGCGGTCGGTGCACCGCAGCCCGGCGTCCCGTCCCCACGGGAAGAGCAGCCTCCCAATGACCCTGACCGAGGCCGAGAGCATGTTGTCGCAGCAATTGGCAAATGGCCTGGAGTACCTGGCACGGCACATGGTGCTGCTGCCCGAACCCTACCCCGGCTGCATTCTTTTCTTCACGGTGTCGGCCGAGAACAAGGTTGCCTCCGTCTTCCACGTGCGCGCCACCACGCTGGAGGCTGCCTGGCGCGAGGGTGCGACACGCGTGCGCCAATGGGCCTGGGCCCGCAAGCGTGACGAGGTCGATCTGCGCATCGACTGGGCGCAGGACATCACGCCCCTGAAGGCGGACAGTCCGCTGCCGGACTGCAGCGCCTGGACCCAGGCGCCCATGCGCTCCCTGGCCCTGGCAGATGCCAGCCTGGAGCGTGCGCAGCTGCTGCAGCCCCTGCTGCCAGATCCGCACCCGCTGGGCAGTGAAACAGGCAGCGCCCAACCGCCCCTGCACCCGCCCTGCCTGCTGCTGCACCTGCGCGGCATCTATATCAGCGGGGAGCAGCCCGCCATGGCCGTGCCGCGCACCGACCCGCCGGAGCAGCGCCTTTGGCCCCACCTCGTGCCCGTGCACGCTGCGCTGCAGCAACTGCTGGCGCAGCAGGGCAAGGACGGAAGCTGGCCCGGTTGCGGGGATGTCTGCGACCACCTGGGCGTGACCTACGCCCTGCTGCAGGCCCAGCGCCATGCGGGCAGCGCCGCGCTGGCGCAGGCCATTGCGCTGGCCGTGGACCATGTGGAGCAACGGCTGCAGCCATTGCCCGGCGACTGCCTGCCCAGCGCGCTGGCCATGCTGGTGCTGGCCCGCCACCTGCGCAACAGCTTTGTCCTGGGGCCGGGAGCCGACAGCCAGGCCCGCGCCCGCATTCCGGCGCTGATGGATCCGCTGGCGGAAAGCCTGCTGTCCATGGCTGCCGCTTCGGCCAGCACCACCAAGGCTGCCGCCGCTGCCACCAATGCCGCTGAAGCCGGCACACCCCGCTCCGGCCAGCCCATGCTGACCTGGGCCGAGCTGGCCATGCATGTCTATGCAAGCTCGCGCCCCCCCACCAGCGACAGCCCCACGCTGCGCGCGGCGCGCAGCGCCCTGCCCGACACGGCGGCCCTGCCTGCCGCCTTCCTGCAGGCCGCGCTGCCGCAGCTGCTGGGCATGGAGGTCGGCAATGACGGCAATGGCGACGATGGCGAAAGTGTCGAGAAGGCAGGCGCCCTTTGTGCACGCTGGATAGGCATTGCCCTGGTCGAGAGCCTGCAGCTCGACGCAGGCCTGGAGCCGCAGCCCACCGACCTGCTGCGCCAATGGCAGATCAGCCTGCAGCGCCATCTGCAAGGCATGGCCCAGCGCGCCATCTGGCCTGAGCAGGCGCTGTACCTGCCGCCCGCCCGGCGCCGCCATGCAGCCTTTGCCGATGGCAGCCTGCGCCAGGTGCTGCAGTCCCCGCGCGAAATCGCCTGGCTGCTGGCATCCAGCCTGGCAGGCCTGGAACTGCTGGACGCCCTGACCCAGGCACTGCGCGCGGCCACCAGCCATGCCGCGGCCGAATCCGGGGAAGACGCGCTGCCTGCGCAGGCAGGCCACGGCCTGAGCGCGGGTGACAGCCCCGCCAAAGCTTCCCCGCCCTCGCCACCACTCTCCCTCACGTCGCGGGCCGATGAGACTGCGGGCCAGCCGGCTTTTCCGCCCACAGCGGGCTCCATGTACCCGTCCATGTCCTGGGACAGAGCGTCCCTGGCCGAACTGATGAACGGGCGCTGGCTGGATGCAACGACGGAGCCCGGCACAGATCCCAGCACCGATAGCGGCACAGATAGCGGCACAGATAGCGGCACCGGCTGCGCGGGATTGGATGCCAGCCGCCTGCACCACCAGCCCGGCGCCGCCGTGCTGGTGCGGCGTGCAGGCATGGCGCTGGGCGTGCAGGCTGCGGCCCTGCCCACGCTGCGCGCCTCGGCGCTGATCAGCAGCAGCCCGCAGGGCCTGCTGGACCACGGCGTGCCGGTGCTGCATGTGCCTGATATGGAAGAGGGCCTGCGCAATCTGGCGCAGGCGGCCCGCCGCCGCATCCAGTCGCCCGTGGTCGCCGTCAGCGGCTGCGTGGGCAAGACCTCCACCCTGGGCATGATGCGCCAGTGCCTGCAGGACGGGGGAGACGCGCGTGGCGATGCCCTGCTGTCCCAGGGCACGGCGCTGCAGATGATCAATTGGAGCGAGGCCTCGCCCTGCGCCCTGCTGGAGCTGCCATTGCAGGCACTGCGTGGCGACCTGCCGCTGATTGACCCAGATATTCTGGTTATTACTAATCTTTCAATAAATAACACCCCCCATTCAGGGGAGTCCGAGCCCTCCGGACAGGCCGGTCTGTCCGGTGAAAGAAAATACGAAGCATTGCAGGAAGTGCTTGAAGCCATGCAGCTCATGCACAAAGGCAGTGCGCTGGTCACCGATCAGGACATAGGTGAAAACCCCAGTGTTATTGAGCATGCGAGGCGCATGGGACTGCGCCTGATCACGTTTGGCCCCCATTGCAATGCACAGGTCCGTGAAATGGGGTTTCACAATGGAAATCTGCAAATAGGCATGGGCAGCCTGCGCCTGGGCATTTCCCTGCAATCCGACGGCCACCACATGGCACTCAATGCGCAGGCGGCCCTGGCGGCCCTGCATGCATTGGGCTATGCGCCCGCACAGGTGCAGGCCTCACTGGCCCATTGGCAGCCCATGATCGGAGCCGGGCAGCCGCAGCTCCTGCCCAGTGGAATCTGCCTGCTGGACCACAGCCTGAGCAACCACTTACTGTCCATGACGGCTGCATTTTCCCAGCTGCAGTCGGTCGCTCCCCATGTGAGCAGAAGGCTGATCGTGCTGGCGGGCATACAGCCCGGCCAGGCCAGCATCGACGCTGCGCAGCTGGCCCTGGAGCCGCTGGTGCGGGATGCCCAGGCCCGGCGCGTGCTGCTGTACGGGGAGCCGCTCAGGCCGCTGGCGGCAGCCTTGGGCGATCTTTTGCACGTCAATTGGTATGACGATCTGAATCAGCTGATTTGCTCGCTGCTGAGAACTACCCATAAAGGCGATACGGTTTTGTTGGCCGGCCGCGCCACGACCAATCTTGCCCTGGCGGCCGATGCCATACGAGATAGTTTCAGTGGGCACGGGGGTCATTTAATAGCGTCTATTCAGGCTCCCTGCTTTGATCCACATCAAAAACAAATGAACATGCATTCTTGATTGAATAAAACTTATAGAGGGCTGTATATAACTCGCTACAGTGTTTGTGAAACGAGTACCTTTACATTTTGTAAAGATGCTTACTAAGCCCATCAGAACATGATCCGATACCTTCTTCCCCGTCAGTTGGCCAAGGCCACGGCGATGCCGTCGGGAACGGAGACGGTGGGGGCTTTTGCATCTGCCATCGCCGAGTCCTTCGACCGGGCTGCGCACCAGTTGCGCCGGGCTGGCTGGCTGTCGCTGCCCATCAGTCTGCTGGGCCTGCTGCCGTCCATCTTCCTGCTGCAGGTCTACAACCGCGTCATTGCGCGTGGCGGCACCGCCACCCTCACGGCCATGGTGGCGGGCGTGCTGTTCTTCCTGGGCGTGGAATGGTGGCTGCGGCGCAGGCGCGCCCGCGCCCTGCGCGAAGCCGGCGCCATGATCGACCGCGACGTGTCCCAGGCGCTGATGCACTCCATGCTGCGCCACCCGCTGGCCGCGCTGGAGCAGCGCTCCTCCAGCCAGTGGCTGCAGCTGTTCCGCGACGTGAGCGCCATGCGCTCGGGCATGTCCGGAGGCCTGGCGACCTCGCTGCTGGACCTGCCCATGGCCCTGCTGGCCCTGGTCGTCATCGGCATCATTGCCTGGCCCGTGCTGCCGGTGATTCTGGTGGCCATGCTCATCATGGGTGTGCTGGCCTGGTGGTGGGCCGACGAGGTGCGCAGCGGCCGCGTGGAGGAAATCGCCCAGGCCCGCATGCTGGACCGGGGCACGGCCGAGATCTGCAATGCCCGCGCCACGCTCAAGGTGCTGGGCTACGACGCCGCCGCACGCCAGAACTGGCAAAGCGGCTATGACCGCTGGCTGGCCGAGAGCTTTGGCAAGAACGGCGAGATGGAGAACGCACGCGAGGCCAGCACCGTGCTGCTGACGCTGTTCTCCATTGCCGTGATCACCGTGGGCGCCATTGCCATCAATGCGCAGTGGATGAGCATCGGCAGCCTGATGGCCGTGAACCTGCTGTCGGGCAAGGCGCTGGGCCCCATCTCGCAACTGGCCAGCAACTGGCGCTCGCTGGCCCATGCCAACGAGGCCGCACGCCGCCTGCAGGCCGTGCTGGAGGAACCCGTCGAGGCCATGACCGACACCGTGGACCTGCCCCGGCCCCAGGGCCGGCTGCGCCTGGACCAGGCAAGCTTCCACTACCCGGGCGGCCATGTGGCGCTGGAGCAGGCATCGCTGGAGATCGGCCCCGGCGGGCTGCACGCCATCGTGGGGCGCAACGGCGCCGGCAAGTCCACCCTGGCCAAGCTGCTGGCCGGCCTCTACCAGCCCACGCAGGGGCGCATCTTCATCGATGAATACGACATGGCCCAGTTCCCGCGCGCCGAACTGGGCCGCTGGATAGGCTGCCTGGCCCAGCAGGTGTACTGGTTCAGCGGCCCCATCGTGGACGGGCTGCGCATGGTCAACCCCGATGCCGACGACCACAAGATCGTCACCGCCTGCCAGATCTCGGGCGCACACGGCTTCATCAGCCGCCTGCCCCAGGGCTACCAGACCGTGCTGGGCGAAGGCGGCGCGGGCCTGTCGGCCGGCGAGCTGCGCAAGCTGGCCCTGGCCCAGCTGTTCCTGCGCAACCCCTCGGTGCTGATCCTGGACGAGCCCAGCAACGACCTGGACTTCGAGAGCGAAACCGCGCTGCTGCAGACGCTGCGGCAGATTGCGCTCAAGCACACGGTCATCGTCGTCACGCACTCGCTGCGCGTGGCCTCCATGGCCCAGCATCTCTACCATGTGCGCGGCGACGGCGGCATCGAGCATGGCTCGCCCCAGCTGCTGCTGCCCCAGCTGTTCGGCACGGCGCGCGAGCCGGCGGCTCCCGCAGCACCCGCAGCGTCCGCAGCCCCCGCAACGCCGGCCGACCCGGCCCCGCATGCCGATCACCCCGCCGTGGCGCAGGAGCTTGCCTCATGAGGGCCGGGCGCTACGACGACCTCCCCCTGGTGCTTCGCCAGTCGAGCGAAGCGCAGGCAGCCGTGCACGGCCAGCCGCCTGCGGACGCGTCCGGCGCAACGCCCCCTACCCCTGGCCGAGCCGCCCTGGCGCGGGGCAAGTGGCTGCTCGTCATCCCCGTCGCCGCCCTGGTGGTCACCGGCCTGTTCTATCCGGTGGAGAACGTGGTGGTCGCCAGCGGCCAGGTCATCCCTTCCGACCGCGTGCAGACCGTGCAGCATCTGGAAGGCGGCATCGTCACCGCCGTCCATGTGCGCGAAGGCCAGGCCGTGACCCAGGGCCAGCCGCTGCTGGAAATCGACCTGGGCAGCAACAGCCTCAACCTCGAACAGCTCACCGCCCGCATGGCCACGGCCCAGGCCGTCAAGGCGCGTCTGGGTGCGGAAAGCCAGGGCCGGCCGCTGCAGCGCACCGCCTTCCCCGCCGACCTGGACGCGCAGGTGGTCCAGGCCGAACTGGGCGCCTTCTCGGCGCGCGCGCTGGAGCACCAGGGCAGCCTTGCCGCAGCCCAGGCCCAACTGCAGCAGGCGCGCGGCGACGTGGCCCAGGTGCAGGCGCGCATCGAGGGGTTGGAGACCAATCTGCGCCTGCACCAGCAGGAAGCCTCCATTGCCGGCCAGCTCGCCTCCGAGCAGCTGATAGGCCAGCTGGAAGTGCTGGACAAGCAGCGGGCGCTGGAGCAGGTGCGGGCCGAGCTGGCTGCCTCGCGCCAGACGCTTTTCAGCAACCGCGCCAAGATCGAGCAGGCCCAGGCCAAGCTGCAGGAGACCCAGGGCGCCTTCCGCCGCCGCGCCTCCGACGAGCTGGCCCAGACCGAACGCGAGCTGGCCAGCCTCAACGAAGACCTGGTCCGCGCCCGCACCCAGCGCACGCGCACGGCCGTGCTGGCGCCCACCAGCGGCTTCGTCAAGGGCCTGCGCAGCTCGGGCGCCGGTTGGGTGGTCAAGCCCGGCGAGCCCATCCTCGAAATCGTTCCGGACAAGGACGAAGTCATCGTCGAGGCGCGCCTGAGCCCCGCCGACCGTGGCTATGTGCACCCCGGCCAGGCCACCCGGGTGAAGATCTCGGCCTACGACTTCCTGCGCTACGGCTCGGTGCCCGGCCAGGTCACCCTGGTGGCGGCCGATGCCGACCGCGATCCCAACCTGGCCGACTCGCCCTCGTACTTCCGCATCCAGGCCAGCCTGGAGCAGCCCTGGGTGGGCCGCACCGACAACCGCATCACCACCGGCATGCAGGCCGAACTCGACCTGCTGCTGGGCCACGAACCCTTTATCTGGTATTTGCTGCGGCCCGTGCTGCGCATCCAGAGCGAAGCCTTCCGGGAGCCCTGATGCCAGGCCGCCCGACCTCCCCTTCCATGGGCTGGCACGCCCGCTGCCACGCCCGGCTGCGCCAGCTGCTGGCCGCTGCCTGCTGCCTGTCCGCACTGCAGGCGCTGCAGGCCGCTGCCGCGCCCGTGGCTGCGGCGGACAGGGACCTTGATACGGACATCGGCATGGTTGCCGCAGCCGCAGCCGCACCCGCACCCGCATCCACATCCGCAAACACGGCCGCAGCCGCACCGGACCCCGTGGTCCTGCGCCTGGCCCAGCACCTCACGCCCGGCACCCTGGCCAGCGACGGCGGGCAGCGCCGCCTGCTCGATGCGCTCTATGCCCTGATCGACGAATACCCCGACGTGCGCAAGGCGCGCGCCGCGCTGGAATCGGCCGGGCATGACGTGAACACCGCGCGCGGCGCGCGCTGGCCCACCTTCAAGGTGGGCACCAACACGGGCGATGCCAAGCTGCGCCGGGGCCGCGAGTCCTACACCGCCGTCAACGCCGAAGTGCGCATGGCCCTGCTGGACGGCGGCGCCATCGGCGCGGGCATCCGCTCGGCCGAATCGCAGGAAGCGGCCCAGGGCAGCGTGCTCTACGGCACGCGCCAGAACGTGCTGCTGGAGGCGCTGACCGCCCTGCTGGAGTTGCACCGCTTCGAGGACAAGGCGCGCGTGGCGGCCGAGTCGGCGCGCATCATCGGCCAGCTCGCGCGCATCGAGGAGCGCCGCGCCGAACTGGGCGCCGTGGGCCGCAACGACCTGCGCCAGGCCGCCTCGCGCCAGGCCGGCGCCCTGGCCCAGCAGCACGCGCTGGAGTCGCAGCGCATGGATGCGCAGGCCCGCTTCACGCGCTACTTCGGCTTCACGCCCCAGCCCGGCTGGCTGCCCCAGCTCAACGTGCCCGTGCAATGGATGCCGGCCAACGAGGACTCGGCCCTGCAGGCCTCCGAAACCGTCAGCCCCGAGCTGCAGGAGATGGAGCAGCAGATCGAGAAGGCCCGCGCCGAAGTGGACCGCAGCAAGTCCCAGCGCTTTCCCACGCTGGCCGCCGTGGTGGCCCACACGCGCGACCCCAGCGGCGTGCTCTATGCCGAGGGCACGCGCTACGGCGTGGAGCTGAGCTGGAACTTCGGCAACGGCTTCGAGCTGCGCGACCGCATCCTCAAGGCCATCAACGAACTGCAGGCCCAGGAAGCGCAGCAGGAAACCGTGCGCCGCCAGGTGCGCGAAACCGCCTCCGCCGCCTGGGGACGCACCCAGTCCGGCCGCCAGCGCGAAAGCCAGCTGGCCGACGCCGTGCGCGAGGCGCGCGCCGCCTTCGAGGGGCGCCGCCGCCTGCTCGAAGTCGGGCGCGGCAGCCTGGCCCAGGTGCTGGACGCCCAGCTGGACATGCAGCGCCTGCTGCTGGACGAGGCCGACGCCATCTACGACCAGCGCATCAACGAACTGCGGCTGGCACGCACCACCGGCCGCCTCCTGCCGCAGGACCCGCCCGACCATTGGCTGAACGCGCTGTTCACCCCGCAAAAACCGATTCCGGCAGGTGGTGGTGCGCCAGGCACTGCCCCCATGGACGAGCCCAGGAACGCGCCCGGGAATGCCCCCGACATCCAACCCGGCCCTGCGCCCTCGCGCATTCGCCCCGACCCCCAGGACGCTGCCGTGGCCACCCTGTCCGCCAGCGCCATGCCCCAACGAATACAGCTGCGCCTTGAGCAGCAGTTGCGCCCCGTTTCAGACGCTTTTCCAACCACCGCCTCGCGACAGCAGTGGTGAAGTGAGAAGCGGCAGGTGAGGTTTCCCGTGCAGCGGCCGGCTTCTGCCCATCGCCAGCCGCCGCCATCGACAACGATGGGCTTTTGCAACCGAAAGGACGATGCCATGACCGACATCATCAAGAACTTCTGGAAAGACGAAGAAGGCGCCACCGCCATCGAGTACGGCTTGATCGCCGGCCTCATCGCCGTGGGGATCGTGGTGGGCGCCACCGCGCTCGGCACCAATCTGAATGGGCTGTTCACCCGGATCGCCACCAAGCTCACCGGCTTCGTTCCCTGAGCGCCGGCTCCGGCGCGATCTGGCCGGGCTCGGGCGGGGCTTGCCTCCGCCCCCGGCGCCAAGGCATTTTGCAAACCGAAAGGACCATGCCATGACCGAAATGATCAAGAACTTCTGGAAAGACGAGGAAGGCGCCACCGCCATCGAATACGGGCTGATTGCCGGCCTGATTGCCGTGGGCATCGTCGTGGGCGCCACCGCGCTGGGTACCGATCTGAACGGACTGTTCAGCCGGTTGGCCACCAAGCTCAACGGACTTGCCCCCTGAAGATGGAGTGGGCCTCGCTATGGCTGTGCGTCTGCATCACATGGCTCGCAACGATTGCGGTCATGGATCTGCGCATTCGGCGCGTGCGCAACTGGATGGTGCTGCTCGGCCTGGCCACAGGCGCGGCGGCGCTGGCCAGTGGGGCGCAGCCGTTCCAGGTCTCGGCCTGGAACGCGCTGGCCGGACTGCTGGCGGGGTTTGTCGTGCTGCTTCCTTTCTATGCACTGCGCTGGATGGGAGCGGGCGACGTCAAGTTCGGCGCGGTCGCAGGGCTGTGGTTCGGGCTGAGCTTCGACCTGCTGCTGATCTGGACCGGCGGCAGCCTGCTGGCCGGCCTGCACGGCCTTCTGGTGCTGTCATTGCGCCACCTGAGCCACAGCCCCACCGGCCTGTGGCTGCAGGCCCGGCTGCCCCTGGCCTGGGCGGCCCGCCTGGCACCGCTGGGCGCTGCGTCTCAGCCCGCAGGCGCCACCGATGGACCGCGCCAGCCCCAGCGCTCCATTCCCTATGCCGGCTACATGGCCATTGCGGCCATCGCCCTGGCCTGGCGCCACAGCCAGCCGCCTGCCTGAACGGGAGATGCCCATGCAGATCGCTTTCCCCTCGCCACGCACCACACGGCCCGGCCCCGCCGCAAGCCGCCGCCGTGCGCTATCCGGACGCTTTCCTGCCCTGGCGGACCCTCTGCGCCATGGCAGGAAAGCGCCAGGGCAGCCCCCATGCCTGAACACCGTCGCCACCCACTTGCACCAGGAGCCCCAGCCATGAACCTCACCAAGATTCTTGCCGGACTGCTGGTGGGGCTGGCCATCGTGCTCGCAGGCCTTGCCTGGCTGCTGGGCAGCCAGCCCGCACGCCCCGTGGCCCAGCCCTCACCGGCCGCCTCGGCGCAGCCGGCCCCCGAGCCCGTGCCGCAGCATGCCGTCGTGGTCGTGGCCCAGGCCATTGCCGCAGGCCAGCGCATCGGCAGCGAGGATGTGAAGCTGGCCCAGCTGCCCGCCCCCGTACCCGGCAGCTTTGCCGCAACCGACGACGTGCTGGGCCGCACCACGCTGATGGCGCTCACCCCGGGCACCCCGCTGTTCGAGCAGCAACTGCTCAGCGGCCTGGCGCTGCAACTGGAGCCGGGACAGCGCGCCCTGGCGATCGCCATCCGGGAGCAGATGGCTGCTGGCCACCATGTGCGCCCCGGCGACTTCGTGGATGTCTACTTCACGCTGGACGGCAAGTCCGACCAGGCACCCGTGGACGCGCAGACCCGGCTGCTGCTGGCGCGCAGCCGCGTGCTGGCCTACGGCTCCGGCAGCGTGGAACGCCCGCCCATGCCGGCCGTCCAGCGCCAGGCGCAGCAGGACAAGGAATCGGCAGGCTCGTCGCTGCGCCGCGCCAGCGCTGCGGATCAGACCGGCCAGCGCCCTGAGAACGTGCAATCGGCCGTGCTGGCCGTGCCGCTGGACGATGTGGAGCGCCTCACGCTGGCCGAGAAATTCGGCCAGCTCACCCTGGCGCTGCGCAACCCGGACGACCTGTCCGTGCCCGATCCCAAGCTCTTCGCCGCACTGCCCGGCGCACTGCAGCCGGTGGCGGGCCGCCTCCGGAAAGACCAGGCACTGGAGGGTGCCGACCGCGCCTTCGCCGGCCTGCGCATGCAGGACCTGGCCACCGGCGCCGACGCCAAAAACATCCGCAAGCCTGCCGCCCAGCCCATGACGGCCTTCGCACCCGCCGTGCGGCCGCCGCCGCAGCGGGCCCCGCGCGAACGCACCGTGGAGCTGCACAACGGAGCCGCGGTGCAGATGGTGAACTACTGAAAACACACAACAAGAGGGAGATGCCATGAAGTGCAAGAACATCTCGACGGCCGGAGCAACACCGCTGCAGCGCGCGGTCTGGACACTGTGCGGCAGCATGGCCTTGCTGGCATTGCCGCCAGCGGTGTCGGCGCCTGCGGACACCGCTGCCGTCCAAGGCATGCACGCCCCCGGCGCCGGGGACATGCCCTCTGGCGACTCCCTGCAGCTGGTGGCCGGACGCCAGCACCTGATGCCGCTGGCCAGTACTCCGGGCCGCATCGCCGTGGGCGACCCCAATGTGCTGGACGTGAAACTGCTGCGCGCCACGCCGGGCTCCGGCGCCAGTGCCGGCTCCGGCTCCGGCGGCACCGAGCTGCTGCTCACGCCCAAGGCCCAGGGCAGCACCACGTTGGTGGTGTGGCCCCAGAAAGGTGGCGCACCCCAGCGCTGGGAGGTCCAGGTCCGCGGCCAGCACCTGCTGCTGGAAAAGCGCCTGACCTCGGTTCCAGAACATGCCCAGGCCGTGGCCGAACTGCGCCAGTACGCGCCCGCCCAGACGCTGCTGGTGGACAACGCGCAGATCGACGTCAAGAGCAACACCGTCCAGGTGGACGTGCAGGTGGTGGAGTTCAAGAAATCCGCGATGAAGCGCATCGGCGTCAACATCTACAGCGGCGGGCGCAACAACCAGGGCTTCAGCTTCGGCAGCTTCAGCCCCGGCGTGGTGGGCAGCATCAGCACCAATACCAACGGCACGGGGACAGGGACGGGAACGGGCAATACCGGCTCGGGCGGCACGGGAGGCACGGGCTCGGGCGGCGTGTCCAACAACACCTCGTCGGCCATTGCCAGCGCCATGAGCCTGGTGATGACCTTCGGCAAGGCCTTCAGCGGCGCCGGCATCGTCACGCAGCTGAGCATCCTCGAAGGCAATGGCATGGCGCGCGTGCTGGCCCGGCCGACCCTGCTGGCCCAGACCGGCCAGAACGCCAGCTTCCTGGCCGGCGGCGAGCTGCCGATCCCGGTGCCCGCGCGCGACGGCAACATCGCCATCCAGTACAAGGAATTCGGTATCAAGCTGCAGCTGACGCCCACCATCCTGTCGGACGATCGCATCGCCCTGAAGGTCTCTCCCGAGGCCAGCGACCTGGACTTCAACAGCGGCGTGACCATCAGCGGCGTCACCGTGCCCGCCATCCGCACGCGCCGCGCCGACACCTCGGTGGAGCTGGCCGATGGCGAGAGCTTCGTCATCGGCGGGCTGGTCAGCCGTGCCACCACCTCCAACGTCAGCAAGGTGCCGGTGCTGGGCGATCTGCCCATCCTGGGCACCTTCTTCAAGAACCTCAACTACACGCAGGAAGAGTCCGAGCTGGTGATCATCGTCACCCCGCGCCTGGTCCACCCGCTTCCCGCCAGCACCAATCTCGAAGCCCTGCTGCCCGGTGCGCAATCCGAGCAGCGCAACGCCGGCAAGGTCTGGCTGCCCTACCTCGCCGGCGGAATGAGCACCCAGACCGCCGTACCCGGCTTCTCGTACTGACGACATGACAAGCAAGCCCACCGCAACCGATTCGCCTGTGGACGCCACAGGCTCGCCGGCCATCGGCTCACCCACCTCGCTGGAGACCCTGCTGGGGCTGCGTTCCTCGGCCTCGCTGGCCGGCAAGCCGCAGCCCGGCACCGATGCGCTCGCGCAGGACAAGTCACCGCTTGCACAGGACAAATCACCACTGGACAGGATGACCGCGCCCGCCGCTCCCCGCCCGACGCCGCAGCCGCTCGACAACGACCTGCAGGTGGAGCTGCTCTTCATCCACGCAGGCACCCCCGAAAGCTCGCTGGCCCAGGCCTGGCTGCAGCACATGCTGGACGGCGCACGGCTGCATGTGGCGCGGTTCCAGGACAACGTCACCGAGCAGGTGCAGCGCTACATGCCCCATGCCGTGCTCGTGCATTTCGACCCGCTGTCCACCGACGAGGCGGCCCACCTGGCCTCCCAGCTGCACATCTCCCACCCCCACCTGCCCTGCCTGGCCGTGGGCCGCACCAAGTACCCGCAGTGCATGCTGGCCGCGCTGCGCGCCGGGGTGCAGGACTTCCTCGACGTGGACGGCCCCGTGCAGGCCGCGCACCAGACGGTGATCGATCTGATCAAGCGCGTGCCCCCGTCGGCCTCGGGCATGCCCAACGCGCCGCTGACCGCCATCATGTCGGCCCGCGCCGGCCTGGGCAGTAGCCTCATGGCATCGCACCTGGCTTGGTACCTGCAAAAGCGCCTGCATGGCACGACGGCCGTGCCGGGCAAGGACGCCACGCCCCGCGAGATCAGCAACGAGACGCTGGACGGCCTGCTCATCGACCTGGGCTTTCCCAGCGGCGACTGCGGGCTGTACCTGGGCACGCTGGGCGACTTCGACTTCATCGAGGCCGTCAACAACCTGCGCCGCTTCGACCGGCGCCTGGCATCGACTGGGCTGGCCCGCCATGAAAGCGGCCTGCGCCTGCTCACGCTGCCGCGCCAGCCCGCCCGCCTGCGCGACGTCTCCTATGCCGATGCCGACGCGCTGCTGCTGCGCCTGCGCCAGTACTTCCGCCACATCGTGGCCGACCTGGGGGCCGTCGTGCCCACGCAGCTGGCCATGCGCGTGGCGCTGCGCGCCAGCCAGATCTGGGTGGTGTGCGACCAGAGCGTGGCCAGCGTGGTCTCCACCACCGAGCTGCTGCGCCAGCTCGACGAGCAAAAGGTCGATCGCGAGCGCGTGCAGCTCATCGTCAGCCGGCACGACAGCCAGCTGGAGCTGGAGGCTCCGCAGATCGCCAGGCAACTGCAGCTGCCGCTGCTGGCCACCATTCCCGAGCGCCGGCGCGAACTGGTCCAGGCCGTCAACCAGGGCCAGCTGCTGCCCAGCCGGCTGCAGCGCGAGCCCTATGTGCAGGCCGTGGACAAGCTCGCCACCTTGCTGATCACCACCCACCACCAGGCCCATGCGGGCGATCAGGCCGCGCCCGCCCGGGGCCTGAACCGTTTCTTCCACCGAACAAGAAGCTGAACGCACCATGACGACCACGGCTTATTCCCATCTGGCCGACGCCCAGGCCAGCGAGTTCGAGCGAAGCGCGCTGTTCCTCGACCTGAAGAACCGCACGCACGAGCACCTGCTCAGCCGCATCGAGGAGCTGGGTGCCGAGTTCGGCCGTTGGTCGCAGGCCGCCATCGCGCAGTTCGTGCTGATGGAGTTGGACAGCTTCATCCGCCTGCACTCCGTGCCCGTCAACGAGCAGGAGGCGCTGCAGGTGGCGCGCGCCCTCACGCGCGAGCTCACGGGACTGGGGCCGCTGCAGCCGCTGCTGGAAGACCCGCTGGTCGAGGACATCCTCATCAACGGCCACGGCAACATCTACGTCTCGCGCGGCGGCGTGCTGCAGCGCGAGACGCTGCACTTCAAGGACGACGAGCATGTGCTGCGTATCGTGCGCCGCATCCTGGCGCCGCTGGGCCGGCGCCTGGACGAGTCCAGCCCCATGGTCGATGCCCGCCTGCCCGATGGCGGGCGCATCAACGTCATCATCGAGCCGCTGTCCATCGACGGCCCCTCGGTCTCCATCCGCAAGTTCCGCAAGGACCCGCTGACACCGCCCGAACTGGTACAGCTGGGCACCTTCAACCAGGACATCTGCCGCATCCTGGAGATGGCCGTGCAGGCGCGCTGCAACATCCTGGTCAGCGGCGGCACCAGCTCGGGCAAGACATCCCTGCTCAATGCGCTGGCCAGCTTCATCCCGGGAAGCGAGCGCATCGTCTCCATCGAGGACACGGCCGAGCTGGCCCTCAACCACAACCACGTGGTGCGGCTGGAAAGCCGCCCCGGCGGCTTTGACGGCTCGGGCCACGTCAGCATCCGCGACCTGCTGCGCAACAGCCTGCGCATGCGGCCCGACCGCATCATCGTCGGCGAGGTGCGCGGCGGCGAGGTGCTGGAGCTGCTGCAGGCCATGAACACCGGCCACGACGGCTCCATGGGCACCATCCACGCCAGCTCGCCGCGCGAATGCCTGTACCGCGCCGAAATGCTGGCCGGCTTCGCGGGCTTTCAGGGCAGCGAGGTCAGCCTGCGCCGCCAGATCGCCAATGCCGTGGACTTCATCGTGCAGATCGGCCGCCTGTCCAACGGCCGCCGCCGCCTGCTGTCGCTGACCGAGGTCACGGGCATGACGGACAACATGATCTCCATGCAGGAGCTGTACCGCTACGAGCCCCAGGTGGGCCCTGACGGACAGGAGATCGACCAGTGGGTGTCGCTGGGCATCTCGCCGCACTCGCCCAAGCTGCTGAGCTGGTGGCGCATGCAGCAGCAGACCGGCCACGGAGGCGTGCGATGACAGGCCTGGCACCCGCCGTCCTCATCCTCGGCGCGCTGGCCTGCCTGCTGCTGGCACTGGCGCTGTGGGTGATCATGCGCGGGCGCCGCAAGGAGCATGAGCAGTCGATCAACCTGCACATGAAGCGCAGTGTGGACGGCCACCGGGAGGTGATCTCGCCCTCCCCGCCCATGGCCGAGCCCGCCTTCCGCGCCCCCGCGGCGCAGCCCGCGCCCTCACACGCTGCCGTGCAGTGGCTGGCCCAGCGGCTGGGCGTCCAGTCCTGGGGAATCTCGTCCAACACCCTGGCCCTGTTCGCCATCACCGGCCTGGTGCTGGCCTTGCTGGCGACCAGCCAGGCAGGCGCTGCCGCGGGGCTGGTGGTGGCCGTGTTGTATGCCGTGGTGCTGGCCTTCGGCATCTGGCGGCGGCAGGCCAAGCGCCGCGAAAGACTGCTGCAGCAACTGCCCGGCTTCCTGGACAACATGGTCCGCCTGATCTCCATCGGCAACTCGCCCCATGCGGCCTTCCAGATGGCGCTGAACAATGTCCCCGATCCGCTGGGCGACGCGCTTCAGCAGGCGGCGGCCATGCTCAGCGCATCGCCCGACCTGGGGCAGGCCATGGGCCAGTTGGAGCGCAACTGGCGCCTGCCCGAATTCGGCCTGCTGGCCGCCGTGTTCCGCATGAGCGTGCGCTATGGCGGCCGCGCCGACCTGGTGCTGGAGCGTGTATCGGCCTACATCCGCGACCGCCAGTCCGCCGAGCGCGAGCTGCATGCGCTGTCCTCCGAGATCCGCATGTCGGCCTGGGTGCTGGCCCTGCTGCCCCTGGTGGTGGGGACGCTGATCATGGTGATCAACCGCGGCTACTTCATGCGCATGTGGAACGACGACAGCGGCCAGACCATGGTCCTGGTCGCCGCCGCCCTGGAGGCCCTGGGCGCCTTTCTTCTCTACCGGCTGGCCAAGCTGAGGTGAACCCATGACAGCACAGGCACAGGTACAGGCCCACCCATCCGTCTGCGCAAGGAGCCACGCATGACCCCGCAGCAACTGTGGATCGCCAGCATCAGCCTGGGCGCGCTGGGACTGGTGCTGTGGGCCTGCGCCCTGGTGTGGAAGCTGTGGCGCTCTGCCCGTGCCTCCAGCCAGGTCGCCAGGATATTGCAGGCGCGCGATACCGCATCGACCCCGAAGGCCGCCACGAAGAGCGCCATGCAGGCCAACGACGCGCAGCTGCTCAACCCGCTGTCCATCAACGTGCGCTCCTCCGATTCGCCACAGGCGGTGGCCGCCAACCTCCCGCCCCCGGCCTGGCTGCAATGGGGCGTGGCCAAGGCCTTGCTGGCCGATGAGGACCGCAAGCTGCTTGACCAGGCCGGCGTGGGCACGCGCAACGGCAGCATGGCCTATGTGGCCAGCCGCATGGTGCTGTGCGTGGTCCTGCCCCTGCTGGCGCTGGGTGTGCTGCGCCCCGGCGAAAACGCGGCGCTGATCTACGGCTTTCTCGGGGTGAGCCTGGGGCTCATGCTTCCCAAATGGTTTCTGCGCTCGCGGGCCAAGGGCCGGCGCGAGCAGGTGGTCGAGGAACTGCCGCTGTTCGTGGACCTGCTGCGGCTGCTGCAGGGCGTGGGCCTGAGCGTGGACCAGAGCCTGCAGATCCTGGCCTCGGAATTCAAGAGCGTGCTGCGCGTCATCAGCGGAGAACTGGCCCTGGCCAACCAGCTCTACAACACCGGGCGCACGCGCGAGCAATCCTTCCAGCGCATGGTCAACATGAGCGCCGACGACGACATGAGCGCCATCGTCAACCTGCTGGTGCAGGTGGACAAGCATGGCGGCGCCGTGCAGGAGCCGCTGCGGGAATTCAGCATCCGGCTGCGCGAAAAGCGCCAGGCCAGCTTCAAGGAAAAGATAGGTTCCATCACCGTCAAGATGACGGGCGTCATGGTCCTCACGCTGCTGCCCGCCCTGCTCGTCATCACGGCGGGCCCCGGCTTCCTGGCCGTGATCAGGGCATTGACCACCATGGGAGGACGCTAGGCATGCGACACCAGGAAAACACCCGCGCAGGGCGGACGCCAGCGCCGGCACCCCTTGCAACTCTGGCAGCCCTGGCGACCCTGGCCTTGGCCCTGGCCCTGGCCGGCTGCGCCAGCAAGGGACCGCAGGGCTACGGCGCCCCTTCCGCGCAGCAGGAAACCGCCGCCCAGGCCCAGCAGCAATTGCAGAACGCCCAGCAGGCCACCCAGGTGGACAACGCCCAGACCTATCTGGACCTGATCACGCAGATGCAGCAGGCGGGCCAGTGGTATGCCTCGCTGGCGCACACCGAAGCCTTCGAGCAGCAGTACGGCGTGAACCCGGAGTCGCGCCTGATGCGGGCCGACGCGCTGCGCAACACCGGCCAGGTCGAGCAGGCCCGGCAGGCCTACCTGGCGCTGCTGCAGGGCGCCACCACGGCACGGGCGCGGCGCGGCCTGGGCCTGCTGTACGCAAGCCAGGGCCAGTATGGCCAGGCCGTGGAGCAGCTGGACAAGGCGCGCCAGCTCAACCCCATCGACGCCAACGTGCTCAGTGACCTGGCCTACGCCCACATGCTCGACGGCCGGCTGGCCGCCGCGCAGATGCCCATCATGCAGGCCTCGCAACTCGCCCCGGCCAACGCACGGGTGCAGCTGAACATGGCGCTGTTCTGGCTGGCCAGCGGCAACCAGGCCCAGGCGTCGCAGCTGCTGCGCCAGCTGGCCCAGCCCCAGGCCAAGGGCGCCCTGCCCATGATCGACCAGACCTCGCTGCAGACCCTGCAGGCACAGCTGGCCAGCGTGCGCGATGCCGTGCGCCTGCGCGGCGACAGCCTGCCCGCAGAGGCCAGTGCCAGTGCCGGTGCCGGTGCCGGTGCCGGTGCCGGTGCCGCTGTGTCCAGCGCCCCTGTGCTGCCTTCTGTGCTGCCCCCTGCACTACCCCCTGTGCCGACCCTGGGCACCCGCCCCGAAGCACGCGCCACCGAGGCCCTGCCCGAGACCCTGCCGGCCGGCATCACCCGGCGCATTCTTCTTTCCGAGCCGCCCGGCGCCGCAGGCGCAGCACCGGCCTCGCCACTTTGAGGAGCACGACATGCCAGACACATACCGCATGGAACCACCGCGCCGCACTGCAGTCGTCAGCGCTCTGGCCCCCTGGCTGCTGGCCGCCGGCCTGGCCCTGCTTCCCGCGGCCACGCTGCATGCCCAGGCCTTTGGCGAGGTGCAGAGCCCGCCCGAGCAGGTGGATGCACGGCCCCATGTGTTCGCCGAGCCCTCCACCGACTCCATCCTGGTCGGCTACACGCTCTACACCAACCCCGATGGAACCGTGATGTACCTGCCCCGGCGCGAGATCGACATCGGCGGGGGCACCCTGCGGCTGCTGGAAATGCAGCACAGCCAGCCGGGCCAGCGTGCACGCCCCATCGCGGGCGAGCAGGCGCG
The DNA here is from genome assembly GCF_001682645.1 of Delftia sp. JD2. Lineage (NCBI taxonomy): Bacteria > Pseudomonadati > Pseudomonadota > Betaproteobacteria > Burkholderiales > Comamonadaceae > Delftia > Delftia sp. JD2. The sequence continues at coordinate 15,281 of NZ_LFJT01000061.1, read as the reverse complement.
GCGCAGCTATGCGCGCTATCTCAAGAGCTTCGAGACGGAAATCCCCGCCCTGTACAAGACCGGCGTCGAAGCCGGCGGCAAGAACTGAGGCCGGCCCCGGCCACGGCTTGCAGGAACGACCATGACCCGGCGCCAGCCCCGCGCTCACCGCTCCCACCGATCTGCCAGCCTGCGGCAGCGGGGGGTGTATGCGCTGGAGTGGGCCATCATCTTCCCGGTGTTCTTTGCCCTGCTGTATGCCTGCATCAGCTACGGGCTGGCGTTCCTGGTGCGCGAATCCATGCAGGCCGCCGCCGAAGACGCCGCGCGGGCCACGCTGCGCTACCAGACCAGCCGCAGCGCCCGCCTGGACGCGGCCCGCAGCCTGGTGCAGCAGCGGCTCGATTGGCTGCCCGCTAACCTGAGGCCCACGGCTGGCAGCATCGACGTGCGCATCTGCAGGCTGCAGAACAGCGAACTGTGCTCGGCCACGCTGACCTGCGGCGTGCTGGTTGCCGAACGCTGCATGGTGCGCGTGGGCTTCACCATCCCTTATGGAACCAACCCGATAGCGCCCGCCCTGCCGGGCTTCGGCCTGGTCATGCCCACCACGTTGACGGCCAGCGCCAACATCATGGTGGACAGGGGGGGGCTATGAGATACCCCCTGAGCGGCTGCGCCGCTTCCCCCTTGAAGGGGGACGACACCCTCGCTGCGGGGCGGCGCGGCCGGCTTAGGCCCTTGCTCGGTGTCCCTGGGTTGGGGCATGCCGTGCGTGGGGCACGCCCTGCTGCATCGGCCGAGTTCATGCAGGACACCGGCGATACCTTCGCGGCAGGGCCGCGCAGGCGGCAGCGCGGCGTGGCGGCGGTGGAGTTCGCGTTGATCGCCGGGGTGATGGTGATGCTGCTGATGGGCATGTTCGTGTACTGGCGCGTGCTGCAGGCACAGCAGTCGCTGGCGCGTGCCACGGGCGATGGCGCGCGCATGGTCCAGCATCTGGCGTTTGGCGGGATGGCGGGCTACAACCCGGCCAAGCCGGCCGAACGCGCCAACATCCTGCAGGCCACCAGCGATGTGGTGAACCAGAGCCTGGCGGCCAGCGGCATTCCGGCGGGCACGGCGCCCACCCAGATACAGATCGACTGGGGCACTTCCCAGGCCACGCTGAGCGTGGTCTACATGCTTCCCCCCGTGCTGGGCCAGGGCCTGCAGGTGGGCAGCCAGACCTTGGGCGAACCCACGCGCCTGGAGTCCCGCAGCCTGATCAGGCTTGCGCCCGGCAGCTAGACAGGAGGACCAGAGCATGCTCACCCACCTCCCCGCATCCGTACACCGCCCCCGCACGCGCCGGCAAGGGCGCCGGCAAGGCGGCAGCCTGCTCGTGCAGTTCGCCCTGCTGGGCTCGGTGCTGTTCCTGTTGCTCGGCGTCGTGGACCTGGGCTACATGTACTACGCCAAGCGCGACCTGCAGCGCATTGCCGATCTGGCCGCCACCCAGGCGGCCCAGGCCATCAATGCCGAGCGCAGCAACCGCGCTGCCTGCGTGACGGCGGGCGAGGACAGCATCACGGCCAACTGGCCGGTTCCGCTGACCCGCAACAGCAGCCAGACCGTGGTCAGCTGCGGCAACTGGAACCCGGCGGACCCGGCAAGGCAGTCCAGCGGCGGCCGCTTCTTCGACGCCAGCTCCGGCCCGCTGAACGCGGCGCGCGTGACGGTGGGCGGCACCTCGCCCACCATCTTCCCCGGCCCCTGGAGCCGTGCCGTGGTGGCCGAGGCCATTGCCATGCGCAACGACTCGGTGGCGTCCTTCCAGGTGGGCTCGCAGTTGCTGCGCTTCAACAAGGACACGCCGCTGGGCGGGCTGCTGGGTCTGGTGGGGCTGGACGTGGGCATGCTGACCCTGCTGGACTCCAAGGGCCTGGCCGATGCCAAGATCAGCCCGGCCGGCCTGCTCAAGGCCCTGGGCGTGAACCTGGGCATAGAGCAGCTGCGCGCGCTGTCGCCCGAGGGCCTGGCCAACATCGCCAGCGTCACCCTGCTGAACGTGATCGACGCCTCCATCAGCGCCATCACCGACAACGCGCTGGCCGTGCAGCTCAACGCGCTCAAGACCCAGATCATCAACGCGGGCCTGAGCACCATCAAGATCCCGCTGGGCAGCCTGGATGACCAGAAGGGCCTGTTCGCCTTCCTGGGTGCCGGCCGCACCGATCCGCTGAACGCGGCCATGGATGTGCAGCTGGGCATTGGCGACCTGTTGAAGACGGCCATTGCCATCGGCGCCAACGGCCATGCGCTGCAGGCCAACCAGCTGGATGTGGCCGGGCTCATCAAGGGCCAGCTGACCATCGTGCAGCCGCCCACCATTGCCGTGGGCCCCGTCGGCACGCAGGGCTACAGCGCGCAGATCCGCCTGAACCTGAACGTGGACACGGACCAGCTGCTGGGCGGCGCACTCAAATGGCTGGTCAAGGACATCCTGGGCACCCAGGTCAAGCTGCCCATTGCCGTGGACATCACCAACGCCACCGGCACGCTGACCGCGCTGCAGTGCAGCGCCAGCCCTCAGACCATGGACCTGTCGGTCAAGTCCTCCATCCTCAACGCCTGCGTGGGCAAGATGGACCCCAACAACAAGCAAAGCTGCGAGAAGGGCCTGCAAAATGAGCAGCTCATCACCCTGCTGCACCTGCCCGTGCTGAACGGCAAGCTGTGGGTGCCGGCCCTGGAGTACACGGACTCCACCACGGGCCTGGGCATGGAGCCGGGCTACGAAGACCCGGCCGACCCCAACTGGTCCAAGACCAACCGCTCCACGCAGGTGAACCAGCTGGCGCTGGGCGACACGGTCAACAACATCGTCACGGGACTGCTCAACCTGCTCAGCGGCCTGCTGCAGCCACCGAACAGCACGCCCACCGACATCACCACGCGCCTGCTGGGCTCCTACCTGGACGCCTCCATGGTGAACGGGCTCTACAACGTGACCAGCCTCACCAACCTGCTGCTCAGCGGGCGCGGCGTGGCCGGCGACAAGGACTACATGCCGCCGCTGCTCACGTCCAACTTCACGTTCAACAACGCCATCGCCAAGTCCTGCCTGCTGGTGGCCTGCCCGTCCTCCACCTGGCCCAGCGGCACGTTCTCGGCCGCCCTCAACTCCTACACCAGCGTGCCCGGCGGCCTGCTGGATGTGCTGGGCATCTCCACCTACGACAACGGCTACCAGAGCTGCGCGGGCCTGCTCAGCTCGCTGCTCAACTGGAATGGCTGCGTCAAGAACAACGTGACCAAGCTGCTGACCTCGCACCCGCAGTACCTGTACGCGATCAACCCGAACAGCCCCGAGATCCAGTCCCTGCTCAACCGCGACAACAACCTCACCTGCACCGGCGCCCTGTGCACCCTGCTCAAGCCGCTGGTCACCACCGTGCTCAAGCCCATCCTCAACGGCGTGGGCACGCTGCTGACCAGCGTGCTCAAGGACACGCTGGGCCTGGAGGTGGGCCGCACCGACATCAAGGCCCTGTCCATCGGCTGCGACACGGCGCAACTGGTTTTCTGAACGGCAGGCAAGGCCATCCAATCCATGAATCGACAACGAGGGAATGCAACGTGAATCTGGACGAGCTCGTCATCTATGTCTGGGAAGGCCAGGCCGATATCGCCGAGCGGGTGGAGCGCTGCGTGCTCAACCTGGGCGTGGACGTGGTGCGCGCCGACGGGCTGACCCTGCCCGCCGACACCAGCGAGCTGGGCAATGCGATAGCCGTGGTCAGCGTCTCGGTGCTGGAGGGCGCGCGCTTCACGCGCCAGGGCGTGGAGGGCACCTTCGGCATGCCCGTGCTGTGGGTCAGCGCCAAGCAGCGCGACGCCAACGCCGGCACCTATGCCATGGAGTACTCGCATGTGCTGCCCTTCGACTTCACGGGGGCCGAGCTGCGCGCCATGCTGGTGCGCATCCTGCGGCGCATGCAGAGCAACCAGCGCCAGGTGCAGCGCTCGGAGGACATCATCGCCGTGGCCGACTGCATGCAGCGCCTGCTGCGCGACGTGGACACCTTTGCCGACTGCGAGCACAGCGTGCTCATCATCGGCGAGACCGGCGTGGGCAAGGAGCGCATTGCCGAGCGGCTGCACGAGCGCAACAACCGCTACGGCCAGGGCCCCTTCGTGGTGGTCAACTGCGGCGCCATCCCGGACGGGCTGTTCGAGTCCCTGTTCTTCGGCCATGCCAAGGGCTCGTTCACGGGCGCGGTGAATGCCCACAAGGGCTATCTGGAGCAGGCCAACGGCGGCACGCTGTTCCTGGACGAGATCGCGGACCTGCCGCTGTACCAGCAGGTCAAGCTGCTGCGCGTGCTGGAAGAGCGCGCCATCACGCGGCTGGGCTCGGCCGCCGCCGTGCGGCTGGACTTCCGGCTGGTGGCGGCCACCAACAAGCCGCTGCGCGGGCTGGTGCGCGAGGGGTGCTTCCGGGCCGACCTGTTCTTCCGCCTGGCCGTGATCGAGCTGCAGATTCCCAGCCTGGAGGAGCGCGGCGAGGCCGACAAACTGGCCATCTTCCACGCCATCCTGCGCAAGGTGGTGGGCGAGGCCACGATGAAGGAGCTGGGCGAGGCGCCCTTCTTCATCCTCGACGCCGTGGCCCAGATGTACTTCCCCGGCAATGTGCGCGAGCTGCGCAACCTGGCCGAGCGCATCGGCGTGGCCGCCCGCCAGACGCGCGACTGGAACGCCGACGGCGCCACGCAGCGCATCCTGCAGCACGCCCAGGCCCTGTCGGCCACCACCTTCCCGCCGGACGCCAGCGCCGCCGAGCCCCTGCTGGCCGACCGCAGCAACTGGGACATGGACGAGCGCAACCGCATCATCGCGGCGCTCAACACCAATGACTGGAAGCGCCAGAACACGGCCCAGCACCTGGGCATCAGCCGCAAGGTGCTCTGGGAAAAGATGCGCAAGTACCAGATCAGCGACGGCGAGCCCGAAGTGCCCGTGCCGGGCTGAGCACGTCCTCCGACACATCCCCATCCCCCACGCCATGGAGACCTCCACGAACATGCAGGACAAGCCGGTCATCATCTTCGTCAGCGCCGTCTACCCCAGCCAGTACAGCCTGCTGTGCAGCCACCTTCGCGCCAGCGGCGCGGCCGACAGCTGGTTCATGACCATGCCCGGCCATGCCGAGAACTACGCCAGCCAGTGCGACCACCTGCTGTCGTTCCGGCCCGATGGCGACATCGTCGGCCCGCAAAGCTACTACTACTCCAGCAAGGTGGAGCGCTCGGCACGCATAGGCCGCGGCCTGCTGCAGGGCCTGCAGGCCTTCGAGAAGGAAAAGGGCAAGCGCATCGACGTGGTGGTCGCCCACTCGCTGTGGGCCGCGCCCAACCTGCTGTATGGCGAGATCGATGCCGCCATCGTCAGCTACATCGAGTTCCCCAGCTACCGCGTGCACGGCAACGAGCCCGACTACCCGCCCGACCTGTCCCAGCGCCTGGCCGACCGCAACATGGAAATGCTGCACTACCACCAGGTGCTGTGCAGCGACCTGACCATCACGCCCAGCGCCCATGCGCGCTCGCTGTTCCCGCCGCTGCTGCAGGAGCGCGTGGCCGTGCAGTTCGAGGGCTTCGACATCCAGGCGCCCGACGAGCAGGCCGAGCCGCCGCCGCGCCAGGACACGCGCTTCACCGTGGCCTTCTCATCGCGCGACCTGTCCAGCTCCAAGGGCTTCGAGACCTTCATGCGCCTGGTCGATCGACTGGTGCGCGAGGGCGATGGCCAGCAGATGCGCTTCATCGCCCTGGGCGACCCCACGGCCGTGACCTACGGTTACGAACAGCAGTGGGTGGAGCGCCGCTACCAGGGCAAGGTGGCCAGTTTCCGCGACCATCTTCTGCAGATCCACCCGGCCGCCCAGGTGGTGGAGTTCCCGGGCAAGCTGCCGTATGACGAGTTCGCGCGCACGCTGGCCTCGGTGGACCTGTTCCTCTATCCGCTGCGCTACGGCGTGGCCAACTGGGGCCTGATGGAGATCCTGGCGCGCGGCGGCTGCGTGATCGGATCGAACTGGGGCTTTGTGCCGGAGCTGGTGCAAAACGATGTCAACGGCCTGCTGCTGCCCGACAGCGACGACGCCTGGATCGGCGCCATCCGCCAGCTGCGCGACGACCCGGCCCGGCGCCAGCGCTACGGCCGGGCCGCGCGCGAGACGGGCAAGCGCTTTCACATCTCCAACGTGGCCCCGCGCTTCATGGACCTGTTCCGCCTGGCCATGGCGCGGCGCAGGGCCGCCCCGCTGATGCTGGAGTGAGGTGCCGCACGGGCCCGGGCCAGGCGCAGGCCAGGCACGCGCCAGGCGCAGGCCAGGCACGCGCCAGGGGCGACCCAGGCGCGTGCCTGGCCGGGATCGGTCCAGGCCTCAGGCCCGCGCCCGCAGGAAAAATCCCGTGCCCATGCCGGTCTCGGCGGCCGACACCTCGGCTCCACCAGACACGGTGGAGGCCGCCACAAGAGCAGACATGCGCTCCATGCCGCTCCAGCTCAGGGCCATGTCCAGCTCGTCGCCATCCTGCACCTCGGTCGCCTCCAGCACCTCCAGCACGTCTTCCACGCGCACCACCTGGTCCAGCAGGCCATGCAGCGAGGGCCGGGCGATGAAGAAGCCCTGCGCGCCATGGGCCCCCGCCAGCGCCACGGCCTCCAGGCCCTGGGCGGACTCGATGCCTTCCACGATCACGCAGGCGCCCCGGTCGGCGCACAGGCTGACCAGGCCCTGCATCATCCGGGCCGAAGGCCGGGCCTGCAGGCTCTGGTCCAGCACGGACTTGTCGATCTTGACGATGTTGGCGCGCAGCTTGCCCAGAATGTCCAGGCCGCCGCGCCGGGGCACGATGTCGTCCAGCGCCACGCGCACGCCCAGGATCTGCAGGTGCCGCACCAGGCCCAGCGCGGCCTTCTCGCAGGGGAAGGCGCCGGTCTCGGTGATCTCCAGCACCAGGCGCTGGGCGATCTCGGGCCGGTCCTCCAGGTAGTCGAACACGCCATCCCACCAGGCGTCGTCGCAGAACGAGGCGGCCGACAGATTGCAGCCCAGGCTGTGGCCGGTCTTCATCTCCAGCGCACCTATCACCGACCACAGCACGCTGCGGTCCAGCCGCGCGGCCAGGCCCAGGCGCTCCAGCGCCTCGATGGCATGGGGCACGGCATAGTTGTCGTAGGCAGAGAACACGCTGCGGCGCAGCAGGCACTCGTGGTAGAGCGTGCGGCCCGCGCCGGCCCCACTGCCCCCGCCTGCCATGCCTGCGGGCTCCAGCAGCGTCACGGGCTGGAATGCCAGCGCCAGGTGGCCCAGCCGCAGATCGTCCAGCAAGCGGCCCGCCAACTGCATGTCGGCCTGGTAGGCCTTGATCAGCCTGGGGTGCATCCTGCGCACCGCCATGTCCTGGACACCCGCCGTGGCGTGGCCCTTGCCGCGTATCTCGTGCAGGCCCGTCAGGGAGACGCAGCCCAGCGCCTGCACCTCGGCGCGCAGATAGGCCTGGCGCGCGCCGTCCACCACCGGGTCGCGCACCAGGGCGGACTCCAGCGCATGCATCCAGCCATGCCGGGCCTGATTGCCGGGCAGCACCGTGTCAGCCATCGTGCGGGGATCGAACCCCCGAACCAGCACCGTGTCGCCCGCACGCTCCAACGATTCGGCATCGATGCCCAGGCCCGTGAGCCGCTCCACGCAGACCCGCATGGCCTCGTCGCAGAAGCCGTTGCCGTAGACGCTGCGCCAGGTCTGCAGGGGCGACAGCCAGATGGCCAGGTCCACGGGGGTGTCGCCGGGCGGAGCTTCGATGATGTCGTCGTGCATGGTGTGCTCCTTCATTCAACGGCCTGCAATGGGTTGTGAATAGCAGTGAAATCCGATCGCCCTGCGCCCCCGGCCGGACGGCCCGCCGCCGAGCACGCCGGCATCCACGGCCGACAGCGCCAGGTCCACATGGCCGGCCACCAGGTCAAAGACCACCGAGCAGGCATCCGCCTTGCGGCTGAAATACGCCAGCGTGGCGTCCGTGCCACCAGCGAAGCTGCCCAGCAGCGCCTGCCCGTCCTGCTCCTGGAACACGGCCTGCGCGCCGCCCTGCTGGGGCACGATGACGCGGTCGCCCTGCTGCAGCACGGCGCCGGCCTGGGCCGCGATCACGTCATTGCGCCGCACGATGCGCACGCCCTCGCTCACGCGCGTCAGCATTGCCACCGGTGCCATCTGTGCATGCGCGCCTCCATCACCGGCCTCGCGCGCAGAGGCAAAGCCAGAAGCGCGCGGCACCGCCGCAGACGCAAACGAGGCGGGCACGTTCAACGGCTTGCTGCGCGCCCTGTCCGGGTGGGCGCGCAGTCGCGGCAGGGGCATGCCTGCAAACGACAACGAGACAGCGGCCATGGTTTCTCCTCCGAAAGACAGCGATCGATGGGGTGCGTGGCGCAGCACCCGGTTTTCCAGACACTGCGACAAGCTTTTTGCATCCTGTTGCAACAAGCGTGCCATGGGCCTGGACGTCTTCATCCAACGCAAAGCCATCTGTAACCTATTGATTTATTTGAACACCCACGCACAGCCGCCGCCATGTCACCGCGCGGCGTTACGGGCGATGTCACGTAACGCCGGCGCGCCACGGCGTTACTTTCGCAGCGGCCGCGCAGGGCGGCGCGGCCCTGGCTGCCAGGCGCGGATGCCCTTTCGGTGTATGTTCCAGCGCATCACTTCAGGAGCCGGCCCTGTCCCCGCAAAAGTCCATCCAACGGGATCTGGTGATCCTCTGGCTCACCATCTCGGCCGTCGCCCTGGTGCTGGCGTGGCTGCTGCTGCTGCTGAGCCGGCAGGGCACCGACCAGCAGGTTTCCCGGGCACGCGACGCCGCAGGCGTCAGCTGCAGCGCACTGCAGGCCGGGGCCGCGCGCATGGGGCTGGCGGGCCTGACGGCGGACACGCCCAGCGCACAGGCCCGGTCCGCCGCGCAGGCCGTGCTGGACCTGGCGCTGCGCGACCGCCCCGGCATGGAGGGCGGCTTCTGGCGCGAGGGCCCCGGCGTGGTGGCCTATGCCTTTCCCACCTATGACGGCTCGGGCATCAAGCGCGATGCGCCCAGTGCGGAGATGGAGCGCATCACCTCCACCGCCCAGCGCGCACGGGACAGCGCAGGCCTGGTGACTGACCTGCGCCCCGGCCTGCGCGAGGCGGTGGTCTTTGCCGCCTGCCCGGCCCAGGCGGACGCACCCGGGCTGGTGGCCTGGACACTGATGCGCGTTCCCCTGATCAGCGCCGACGTGGTCAACCCCCTTATCCTTGCCGTCAGCCTGCTGCTGGGCATGGTCCTGGTCTCAGGCCTGTGGCTGGGCAGAATGCTCCGGCGCTGGCAGCGGCAGTCGGCACAGATGGAGCAGCAACTGCTCAGCGCCGAGCGGCTGGCCACCCTGGGCCGGCTGTCCGCAGGCCTGGCGCACGAGATCCGCAACCCGCTGGGCACCATGCGCATGAAGGCCGAGACCGCGCTGGCAGCGCCCGCGCCACTGCGCGAAGCGCGCAGCAAGGGCGCACTGGAGGCCGTGCTGGCCCAGACCGCGCGTCTGGAAGACCTGGTATCGAGCCTGCTGGCCTTGACCCAGCCCTTCCGGGTGCAACCGGAGCCGGTGGACCTGCAGCAGCTGCTGGACGAAAGGCTGCAGGCACATGCCGAGCTGGCCCAGGCCAGGGGCGTGCAACTGGCAACGGCAGTGTCCGCCGGCCTTGCCCGGGCCCTGCAGGATGGGCGCCGCCCGCTGCTGGACCCCGTGCAGATGGCCAGGGCGCTGGACAATCTGCTGCTCAACGCCCTGGCGCACACGGCGGCCGGCGGCCGGGTGGAACTGGGCGCGGACCGCAGCGGCACCACCGTTTCCCACCGCAACAGCCCGCTGCAACTGTGGGTGGCCGATGACGGCACGGGCATTGCGCCCGAGCTGCGCGACACGCTGTTCGAGCCCTTCACCACCGCGCGCCCGGGCGGCACCGGGCTGGGATTGGCGCTGGTGCGCGAAATCGTGCTGGCCCATGGCGGCCGCATCGCGCTGGGCAAGACAACACAAGGCACACGCATAGAAATGGAATTTCCATGGCCCGCATCCTGATCGTTGACGATGACACGGCCTTCCGCGAAAGCCTGGCCGAGATGCTGGGCGACCTGGGCCACGCGGTCAGCGCGGCGCCCACCGTGGCGGCGGGGCTGCAGGTGCTGCAGGCCGGTTCGGTGGATGTGGCCATCGTCGACCTGCGCATGCCCGGCGAGGACGGGCTGGCCTTCCTGCGCAAGGCCCGCGGCCTCTCGCGGGCGCCCTGCATCATGCTCACGGCCTACGCCAGCGGCAGCAACACCATCGAGGCCATGCGCCTGGGCGCCTTCGATCACCTGACCAAGCCCATTGCCAGAACCTCGCTGGTCGAGGTGCTGGAGCGCGCCTTGCTCAGTGCGGGCCAGGCCGGCAGCCCCGAGAACGTGGCGCAGAACCCGGCGCAGAACCCGGAGCCGGAAGGCGATGACGCCGAGCTGGTCAGCGGCAGCGAGGCCATGCGGCAGGTCTTCAAGCGCATCGGCCTGGCGGCGGACAGCGACGCCACCGTGCTGGTGCTGGGCGAGACCGGCACGGGCAAAGAACTGGTGGCCCGAGCCCTGCACCGCAACAGCGCCCGGGCGGAGCGCCCCTTCGTGGCCGTCAACTGCGCGGCCATTCCCGCCGACCTGATGGAAAGCGAACTCTTCGGCCATGTGAAGGGCGCCTTCACAGGCGCCGTCAGCGACCGCGCCGGGCGCTTTCGCGAGGCGCAGGGCGGCACGCTGTTCCTCGATGAAGTGGGCGACATGCCGCTGCCCACGCAGGCCAAGATCCTCCGGGCGCTGCAGGAGCGCGAGATCACGCCAGTGGGCGCCAGCCGGGCGCTGCCGGTGAACGTGCGCATCATCGCGGCCACGCACCGCGACCTGCCCGCAGCCGTCAAGGAGGGTCGCTTTCGCGAGGATCTCTGGTACCGGCTCCAGGTCGTGCCCGTGCACCTGCCGCCGCTGCGCGAGCGCCTGGGCGACGTGCTGCTGCTGGCCGAGCATTTCCTGCGCCAAGGCGGCGGCGCCTCGCCCAAGCGCCTGGGTGCCGACGCCGCGCGCCTGCTGCTGGCGCACGACTGGCCCGGCAATGTGCGCGAGCTGCGCAACGCCATGGAGCGCGCGGCCCTGCTGTGCCCCGGGCCGGTCATCGGGGCCGAGCACATCGGCCTGCAGCCTGCAGCGGCACACGGGCCCGCCATCGACTGGAACGGCCCGCTGGCCGCCGCCGTCGCCCAGCTGGAGCGCGAAATGGTCACGCGTGCCCTGGCCGCCGCCACGGGCAACCGTGCCGAGGCCGCACGCCGCCTGGGACTGTCGCGCCAGCAGCTGTACCGCAAGCTGGCGGAGTTCGGGCTGGGCTGAGGCAGCAATGTGCGCACGGACGCACGGACGGCGCCGCATGTGTCCGATACGGTGACACCGGCTGTCTCCACATCGGACACCGGGCTCGCAGCGCCCGCTGCAAGCCCTTGATTTCATGAGGATTCCTGATGGCATGGCACTTGCATTGACGGATGCGTGTCCATCGCCAACCAAGGAGCCCTCATGTCCCGATTTGTTCTTTCCTCCGCCGTTCTGTGGCTGGGTTCCAGCGCATTGAATGCGCATGCCGTGCCGCCCGGCGGCTTCGCCCCTTCAGGCCCTTCAGCCCCTGCAGGGCCTGGTGCGCCGCACGCACAGGCCGTGCTCGAAAGCGCCGTCGCCCGGCTGCTGACCAATCCGTATGGAGAGGTGGACGGCCTGCGCCTGACCGACGGCACGGTGGTCCGGTTCCCGCCGCATATGTCCGACGCGCTCACGGCAGCCGTGAAGGTGGGCGACACGGTGCGCATCATCGGCCGCAGCGAAGCCGGTGGTGCGGTCAAGGCAGATGCCATCGTGAACTCGGCCAGCGGCCAGACCGTGTACGACCAGCCGCCCGCCCGCGACGGCGCGCGCCCCATGCCGCCGCACCTGCGCATGGCCGGACTGCAGACGCAGCAGGCCCAGGGCCGCATCGAGGCTGTTCTCACCGGCCCGCGCGGCGATGCCAACGGCGTCATCCTGTCCGACGGCGCCATCGTGCGCTTTGCCCCCCATGCGCTGCAGCAGCCGCTGCAGCCGGGGCAGCTGTTTGCCGCCTCGGGTCTGGGCACGCGCAACGCGCACGGCACCTCGCTGGAGGCCACCAGCATGGGTGCCAGCCTGTCGGACCTGCAGCCGCTGTACGACGGCGCGCGCTGACACCACCGCCCGGTCCCCGGGGCCGGGCGGGCTCCTGTCCCTTCCTGCTGTTCTGCTTTCCCGCCTTCACCGAACCCCACCATGTCCCCCAAGATCGCCCCCGTCCTGCTGCTGCTGATCTCCAACGTCTTCATGACCTTCGCCTGGTACGGGCACCTGAAGTTCGAGAACCGGCCGCTGTACCTCGTCATCCTGGTGAGCTGGCTGATCGCGCTGGCCGAGTACTGCTTTGCCGTGCCCGCCAACCGGCTCGGCCATGAGGTCTACAGCGCGGCCGAGCTCAAGACCATCCAGGAGGTGATCACGCTGGTGGTGTTCGCCGTCTTCTCCGTGCTCTACCTGGGCGAGAAGCTCACCCTCAACCACCTGGTGGGCTTCGGCTTCATCTGCCTGGGCGCCTTCTTCGTGTTCAAGGGCCCCCTGCGCTGAAGGAAGCCGCCATGCACCGCACACACCACCATGCGCGGCGCTGGCTGCCGGGGCTCAACTTCTTCCTGGCCGATGTGCGCGACGGCCTGGGACCGTTCCTGGGCGTGTTCCTGCTCGCCCAGGGCTGGCGGCTGGACGACATCGGCTACGTCATGGCCCTGGGCGGCATCGCGGGCATGCTGGCCACCACGCCGCTGGGCGCGCTGGTCGATGCCTCGCGCCGCAAGCGCAGGCTGCTGGCTGCGGCCATCGCCCTGCTGCTGGCGGGCAACCTGGCCATCTGGATCGCACCGTCGCTGGCCGTGACGGCGGCATCGCAGGTCATCACCGGCGTGGTCGCGGCCTTGATCGCCCCCTGCCTGCTGGGCATCACGCTGCAGATCACCGGCCATGCGGACCTGCCCCGGCAACTGGGCATCAACGAAGCCTGGAACCACGCCGGCAACGTGGCCACGGCCGCACTGGCGGGGGCCATGGGCCTGCGCTGGGGACTGCCTTCCGTCTTCGTGCTCATGGCCCTGATGGGCTGCGCCTCGCTGGCCTGCCTGGCGCTGATGCGGCTGGATGAAACCCCGCAAGACACGCCACCCCCAGAGCAGGCCGGGCCTTGCGCACCCGGCCTGCTGCACGTGCTCACGGGCACGCCGGCGCTGCGGGTGCTGGCCGTGGCCATGCTGCTGTTTCACCTGGGCAATGCCGCCATGCTGCCGCTGCTGGGCCAGGCCGCCGTGGCGCGCGGCCATGCCAACCCCAGCGGCTTCACGGCGCTGACCATCATCGTGGCGCAACTGGTCATGATCCCCATGGCCCTGCTCGCCGGGCGCCACGCCCAGCGCAGCGGCTACTGGCTGCTGGTCAAGGCGGCCCTGCTGTCGCTGCCGCTGCGCGGCCTGGTTGCCGCCACCTGGGATTCGGACTGGGCGCTGATTCCCGTGCAGGTGCTCGACGGCGTGGGCGCCGGGCTGCTGGGCGTTGCCCTGCCGGGCCTGGTCGCGCAGACGCTGCGCGGCACCGGCCACGTCAACGCAGGCCTGGGCGCCGTGATGACGCTGCAGGGCCTGGGCGCGGCCGCCAGCCCGGCACTGGCGGGCTGGATTGCGCAGCGCTTCGGCTTTGATGCGGCCTTTCTTTCGCTGGGCGGCATCGCGGTGCTGGCCCTGGCGCTGTGCTGGTTCGGCGCGCCTGCCGAACCAAGGGCTGCCCACCTCCAGCCCAAGACCTGACATCAGGCCATGCGCGGCCCGCTTTCAGGGCATCTGGAAACATTTGGGAGCCTGGAAACATAGGAGAATTCCTAGGACCCGAATCAGAACCCGCGCCATCGCGGACTTGCCTCCCAGCGGCCAGCGCCTGCCGCCCCCGAATGACTGTCAAGAACAAGAAGCCTTCCGCGCGCAAGCGCAGTTCCTCCCCCGCCTCCAAGAAGAAAGCCTCCAGCCGCAGCGGACTGTGGCGCTCCATGCTCGCCGCCCTTGTGGCGGCAGCGGGCACCTTCCAGATCGCCAGTTGCAGCCTGGACCCGAACTGGCACCCCAAGCTTCCCGAGCCGCCCTTCCTGTCCACCCTGCCCATCCCGGGGCTGGAGCACCTGCGCAAGCAGCCGGAGACAGGTTCGGGCACGGCCTCCGGTGGCGGCAGCCCGCCAGCCGGCAGCATGGCCACGGGCTTTTCGCACTGCCGCGATTTCTTCCCCGGTGGCGAGCCCCCTGCCCTGCAGATCCAGCCCCAGCAGCGCGAGCTGTGCTTCAGCGCCTTCGCCGTGCTGCACAGCGGCCAGACCAAGACGCCCGTCTTCGTGGTGGAGCGCCTGAACCGCAAACTGCTGGACCAGGGCCAGGGCCTCAAGCGCAGCGACAAGTTCTATGCCGATGCCCGCCTGCCCCGCGCCGAGCGTGCCGAACTGGACGACTACCGCCGCTCCGGCTACTCGCGCGGACACATGGCGCCGGCCGGCGACATGTACTCGCCCGAGGCCATGGCCCAGAGCTTCAGCCTGGCCAACATGGTTCCGCAGGACCAGACCCACAACGGCGGCGTCTGGAGCAAGGTCGAGCAGGACACGCGCCGCTACGCCCAGCGCGCCCAGGGCGATGTCTATGTGTTCACCGGGCCGGTGTTCGACGGCCAGCCGCTCACCATCGGGCCGGGCAAGGTCCATGTGCCCAGCCATATCTTCAAGCTGGTCTATGACGCGAGCACGGGGCGTGCCTGGGCGCACTGGCAGGCCAACAGCCCGGATACGCGCATGAGTGCGCCGATCAGTTATGAGGAGTTCACTCGGAGGACGGGGATGCCGTTGTTGGCGGGGGTGATGAGGGGGCGGGGTTAGCCTTCAGGCGTGGGCCAGGGTCCGTCTTTGCACCTGCCGGGTGGTTTTCTTTCGAGGCCGGGTCTCGGCCCGGCGGCCGACCTACCTTTCTTTGATTCGTCAAAGAAACGTAGGCCAAAGAAAGACGACCCGAATGTCCGCGAACCCTTCGCTTCGCTACGGGGCAACCTGCGTCGTGGCGG